>JBHHTZ010000156.1:0-7712 GCA_046753605.1 Anaerolineae bacterium | reverse complement strand
CCCATCAAGATCGTCGGAATCTGCAACTTCTCCGCGAACACGCCCACCACCGGAATCGTACCGCCTTCGCGAGTAAAGACCGGCGTCTTTCCAAAACCCTTCTCGTAGGCGGCCACAGCCGCTCGCATCTCAGGAATATCTCGATCAATCAACACCGGGACCGCGTCAGCCAATCTGCGCACCTCCACGCGCACCTCCGGCGGCGCCAGTTCCTGAACGTGCCGGCTGAAAAGCCGGAAAATGCGCTCAGGATCTTGGTCTGGCACCAGACGCATGCTGATCTTGGCTGCTGCCTTCGAAGGGATGATGGTTTTTCCCCCTTCTCCGGTGAAGCCGCCCCAGATGCCGTTAATATCGAGAGTAGGCCGTGCCGAGATGCACTCCAGCGCGGTGTAGCCGGCCTCGCCCCACAGTTGATCCACGCCGGCCTCCCGCCGCAAGCCGTCTTCGCTGAGCGGGACTGTGGACAGCGCCGCACGTTCGGCTGCGTCCAGCCGCACATTGTCGTAGAAGCCCGGCACCGTGACACGACCATCGTCATCCTTAAGGGCCGCCACAATCTCACACAGCGCGTTGGCCGGATTACGAACGATGCCCCCAAACACCCCGGAATGCAGATCGTGGTCAGGTCCGCTAACCACCACTTCGGTGTATGCCATTCCCCGCAAGCCATACAGAATCGACGGCTGATCCGGTCCGAGGATGTGAGAATCCGATACGAGCGCGACGTCGGCCGCCAGACGCTCCAGATGCTCCTCGATGAAATCGCTGAGGTGTGGGCTGCCGATCTCTTCTTCGCCCTCAATCATGAACTTTATGTTAATGGGCAGCGCACCCTGCGTTTCCAGGATAGACTGCACGCTCTTGAGATGGGTGAAGAACTGCCCCTTGTCATCCGAAGCGCCGCGTGCGTAGAGGTTCCCGTTCTCAATGGTTGGGTGAAAGGGGTCGGTACGCCACTCATCCAACGGATCAGCCGGCTGCACGTCGTAGTGGCCGTAGACCAACACAGTGGGAGCATCGGGGCCGGCCTTCGCCCATTGACCGAACACAACCGGATGCCCCTGTGTGAAGAAGATGCGCACATCTTCCAGCCCGATGTCGACCATCTGATCGGCCACCCACTGGGCAGCCCGGCGAATGTCGGGTTTGTGTTCGCGCAGCGTACTTATGCTGGGTATTGATGTCAGCTCCACAAGCTGACCCAGATGTGCATCTGCGTGAGAGCTAGCGTAGTCGATGGCTGCTTGTATCATGGCTTACTCCGTTTTCGTTGTCGTGCCGTCGAATTGCATCGGGACAGATTATAACACTCGACGCGCGAAACGTAAAACGCGGAGGATCTCCACATTTCACGTCGTTCGCGTGCCAGGCGTTTCCAGGAAGATAATTGCCCCACTTCGCTCGGCCTGGATTGCCAAACCTGTGGTGAGCCTGGTCGAACCATCCAGGCCAGGCCCGCCGGATTTGGCAATCCGGCGGGAGCAGTTGGGATAGTTTAATTTCTGGAACCGCCCCAGACCCACCTACCACACCGAAAGCCATTCTCCGGCTCAAGCCCGGTTGCGTGTCAGTGACTTTATCTGTTATAATCTGGCCAGGAGAAAGCGAGGATACGACATGCCGGAGTTGAAGCTGTATCACGAGATGTACTACAAGACAACGCCGCCGATAGCGAAGTTAGACTCAGTTCTCATGGAGAATCCGGGCGATGCTGCGTCCTGCCACCTGCGCGGCATTGCCAATTTCCAGAGGTACGAGTTTCGCGCGGCAACACAAGATTTCAGTCGCGCCATTCAGCTTATGCCAGGTTTTGTGGATGCAATCTTTCACCGGGGGATTGTGCATACTGTGCGGGGGCGCTACGACAGCGCGATCGAGGACTTCGACAGAGTAATCGATCTACAACCGGACCATGCGGCCGCCTACTACAACAGGGGCCGGCTGAGATACTGGCGAGGCGACTACCAGGCCGCCATCGCCGACTTCCAGAAAGCCCGGACACTGGACCCCCTGCTCGGGCGCGAGCTCAATCTCCGGTCTGTCATCGGTGAACTTCAGCGCGATCCTGACGACGATTCGATTCTCAGACAGGTTCAGCAGATCATCAACCGTCTCATGGACCTGTAACCCAATTGGAGCCAAGGGATACGGCCGGCTCCCCTACGGTCCCTCTCAATCTTCCTCCGGTTCATCCGGTAACGAGTGCACTTCTCGCAGCAGCATCCGTGCTCGATCCTCCAGCGGTCGGGGGACCTGAACCTCCACTGATCCAAGCCCACCACCCACCAGGCCGAACACCGTTGCCCCGCTCTCATAGCGCAGGACAACCGGGATGTCCTCGGTTTCCAGCTTCCCCTTGATCACATGGGCCTCAGGCAAACTGCCGGCAACGTACACGGTCGTGTAGGGCGACTCACCGCCGGAACCACCGGCACGCTCCCCCGATTCCTCGGCTACTGTCGTGCGCCTGGGTCTCAGCCACGGCAGCCACGGTGTCAACCGTCCAACAATACTGCTCATCGTCCTCTACTGACTTCCCTTTGTCAGACCGACCAGTTCGGTCAGATCAGCCTGCAGCGCGTTCATCTCTTCGCCATAGGTCGCCCAATCGCCGGCCCGCAGTGCCTCCTGGGCCGCATCCCAATGGTTCTGCGCAGAACTCACCAGAGCAGCCACGTCTGGAGTGGCGCCGGATGTTGCCGTACCTACGCCGGCTTCGGGGGCTGCGGCCGGTTCCGTACTGGCAAGCACCGGCATGCCCAGCAGGTTCTCCAGTGCCCCCGCGAAGGTTTCTGCCCAGGCCACGTCGCCGCCAGACGACACAATGACACGTTTCAGCTCCGGCAGTTCGCTGGTCTCAGCCCGGAGATACAATGGCTCCACGTACATGAGCGCTTCTCCAACCGGGATCACCAGCAGATTACCCCGAATCACATCCGAACCGCGTTGGCTCCAGAGAGAGAGCTGGGCGGAGATATCCGGGTCCTGATCGATCAAAGCTTCGATCTGGCTGGGGCCGTAGATGAGTTCCTGTTTGGGGAACTCGTACACAACCAGTTCTCCGTAGTTTGGATCATCGGACCGGCCAGCCATCCAGGCAATCAGATTATCCCTGCCAACGGGCGTGAATGGCACAATCAGAACGAACTCCGCCTTCTCCTCGCCAAGGAGTCGCATGATCACGTAATATGGCTCCATCGGCTGGCCTCGTCCAGCCTGGAACTTTTCAACCGGAATCTCCCACACATCCTCTTTGTTGTAGAACGTGTTCGGATTCTGCATGTGATACACGCGGTACATCTCACTCTGAACCCGGAACAGACCTTCTGGATAGCGGCGGTGTTCGCGAATGTTGGCCGGCATCGCATCCATCGGCATGAACAGACCCGGGAAGACTCTGGCCCAGGTCTGGATCAGCGGATCGTCTGCATCGGTGATGTAGAACGTCATCGTGCCATCATAGGCATCGATGGCAATCTTGACGCTGTTGCGGATGTAGTTGACACCACGATACGGTGCCAGGCTGACATCTCGCGCCACCAACGGTTCCGAGTACGGATAACGATTCGTGGCCGTGTAGGCATCCTGGATCCACACCAGCCGGCCATCCACCACAACGAGATAGGGATCCTGGTCATACAGCAAGAACGGAGCCGTACGCCGGACGCGTTCCTGAATATTCCGATAGAACATCACCCGGCTCTCAGACGTGAAAACATCGGTGAAGAGAATCCGGGTGTCGCCAAACCGATAGGCAAAGGCAAGCCGCCTCAGGACAGACCCAATGGACACACCACCCCGCCCGTCGTAGGTGCTACGGACATTGGCTGCTCCGCTGGGATAGTCAAGCTCTTCGACGTTAGTCTTCACGAACACGTAGGTTGTCGGCTTCTCACCGTAGTAGATCTGCGACCGGTCGATGGCCAGAGGCACCGAAATCTGAGGCGGCAGGTCTTTGACGTACAGCAGTGGCATACCACGGCTGTTGATCTTGTTCACCGGGTTCATCACCAGGCCGTAACCGTGCGTAAACTCCAGGTGCAAGTTCACCCAGGTCGAATTCTGAAGCTTTTCCACATCCAGTTCACGCGCCGAGAGCATGACTTGCTGGTAATTGTCGCCCAGGTTATATCGGTCGATGTCAACGTCCACAAAATCATAGTATGACCGGATCTCCTGAAGCTGCGCATAAGTCTGAAGAAGCGCGCGATAGTCCCACAGCCGAATGTTCTGCATGGTGACCTGATCGCCTTGAAGCGCCTCGGCCGTCACTTGAGTCTGCGGTGTAAACTTCTGCGGCTGAAGCGTGTTCAGACGGTAAGCTTTCAACGTGCTGGCGATATTGTACTCGATGTATGGCCGCTCGCGGTCGAATTCGTTGGGTTCGACGACGTAGTTCTGTAGAATCGTCGGATAGATGCCACGGAGCGCAATATTCACGACCAGCCACAAGCCGATCGCGCTAGCCGGCACCAACCAGTTTCGCGTGACGAGACTGGCCAGCAGCAACAACGCCACCAACACCGTGATAGCCGTAAGCACATTCAGCGCCAGCAACTCGCCATGAATATCGGTGTAGCTGGCTCCGAAGACGACGCCCCGGGTCGAGTACAGCAGGTCAAACCGATCGAGCCAGTAACCGAACCCCCAGACCAGTGCGATAGCGACACCCAGGAGCGTCACGTGGATTCGCATGTAGCGCGGCACATCGTAAATGCGGTGTTGAAGTTGCGGCAGTCGAGCCAGGGCGTAGAGGCCGGCAGTGCCCAACAGGGCAAAAACCAGCGCTGCCATCAACCAGCCCTGAAGAAAGTGATAGATGGGGAGTTGAAAAACGTAGAAACCGATATCTCGGCCAAAAATCGGGTCGGTGGTACCAAAAGGCGTGCGATACCAGAACCGGAGCACATTCTGCCACTGACTGCCGGCCGCGCCACCCATCAACAGGGCCAGAAAGCCCGTCCCGGCCACAATACTACCCCCCACCACGGGCCGGTTCAGGACGGGTTCTTCGAAAAATACCGGCTCGCGATGTACCAGAAGGCGCGCCCCCCACCAGTTGCCACCGATCAACGCTATGACAACCACCAGCCCCAGGGCAAATAAACCCCACTCAGGCAAAAGGCTGACCCAGAAGACATGAATCAGGCCTCGGGCCTGGAACCAGAGCAAATCTGTGTAGAAATTGGCAAGGGAAGAGAAAACAACGAAAAATACGGTAATCGCAACAATCACAATCCAAAAGGTCCGGCCAAGGGGCAATTCCGGCAGGTCTGGCAACTCTGGCGGCTTGGGCGGCCGCCCCTCCCCACCACTGCGCATCCAGTCTGGTATGTTTTTCATAGGCTAATTATAGCACACATTCGGCCAGGGTAAAGGCGGCGCGTGAAAAGTTCGTCAAACATTGCTCTCACGCCGGCCTCGCCGGGTGCAGGTAGCGTCGAGGCGCGTGATCCAGGCTCTCGTACACGCCGCGATACTCGGGTAGCAGCAACTCCGCCAGGCGGTACATGATCTCATCGGTGATTTCATCCAACTGCTCGCGCGGGACTTTGCGGCTTTCAACCGAGATGTGAAGCGGTTGGCCGATGACCATGTGCGCTTCGGTGCGTCGCAGCCGGCTGAGGTTCCGCCAAAACGCCCGGACGCCCCAGATAGCAACCGGCAGGATGGTTGCGTCGGTCCGCACAGCCAGCAACGCTACGCCGCTGCGCCCCCTCTGAAGCCGGCCATCTGGGCTGCGCGTGCCTTCCGGGGCCATCAGCAGGGCGCCGCTGTCGCGCAGCAATGCCAGAGATCGCCGGATGGCCGTTCGGTCAATTTCGCCCCGATGAACCGGGATTACCCCGTAGGCCGGGAAAACCCAGCCAACCACCGGCTTCTTGAAGAGTTCCACTTTGCCTAACGGAATGATGGTACGGGGCAGAAACGCGCTGGCAAGGAGAGGGTCCAGGAAGCTCGTATGGTTGATGACCACGATGACGGCCCCCGTTGGCGGCGTGTTTTCCAGGCCACGGATTTCGAGTTTTAGCAGAATTCTGAACACGGCTCGCATCAAAACGTTGGCAAGCCAATGAAACGATCTCATACGCGCTCTCGGTATACACCTCGATATTCCGGCGGCAGCATCCGGGCAATTCGGATCATGATCTCGTCGGCGGCCTCGCGTCGTCGTTCCCGCCGTGGCCGGCTACTCTCTTCATGCTGAGATAACGTGAAAGGCGTGCCGAAGGTTGCGGTCAGGTGTGGCCGGCGCAAACGCTTCAGGTCGTCCAGAATCTTCTCGGTTCCGGTGATAGCTACTGGCAGCACCGGAGTGCCGGAGCGCATCGCCAGGTACGCCGCGCCGGCTCGCGCGCGCTCCAGAGCGCCGGTAACGCTTCGACGGGCTTCTGGGGCCAGCAGGAGGACACCGCCAGTTTGCAAGACTGTCAGGGCGTGTTGGATCACCCGTCGGTCAACCTGATCTCGGTGTACGGGAATGATGCCATAGGCTCGCAACACCTGCCCCGTGACCGGTACTGACAGAAGGTCTACCAGCCCAACAGGCTCAACTGGATAGGGCATGGCGGCGATCATGACAAAGGCATCCGCGTGGGCCAGATGGTTGAAGACGACGATGAGCGGGCCATGGGGCGGAATGTTCGCGCGTCCGTGGATTTCGAACTTCGTCAGGAGTGACAGCACAAGCTGCAGGAAAGCGTGAGCGAAGCGTCGAAATGCTAGCTGGGGTCTTGACATACCACTCCCATGACGGCGCCGATGACTTCCTCAACGCTCAAGCCGTCGGTATTGACGATGATGGCGTCGTCGGCCGGCCTCAGCGGGGCAGTGGCCCGCGAACTATCCAACTGGTCCCGCCGGCGCATGTCGCGCAGGATCGCCGCGTAGTCGGCCGGTTCGCCGCGCGCAGACCGCTCCTGGTAGCGCCGGCGCGCTCGTTCCTCCGCTGATGCGTCCAGGTAGATCTTCAGATCGGCGTCCGGCAGAACCACCGTCCCGATGTCGCGCCCCACGACCACGGCCTGCCCGCGGCCGGCAATCCGACGTTGCTGCGCAACCAGCGCTGTGCGCACGCCGGGATAGGCCGATACAGCCGACACGTTGGCGTCCACCTCGGGCCGGCGCAATACCCACGTGACGTCCTGGCCGTCGACGAAGACGGTGTACTGCCGGCCATCGTCGTTCGTCGGTGCGGTGATGTCGATGTCGATGGTCTCTGCCAGGGCGGTCACAGCCGTTTCGTCCGCGATGCGGACACTGCGCTGCAACGCGATCCACGTGACGGCGCGGTACATAGCGCCTGTGTCCAGGTAGCGGTAGCCCAACCGCTCGGCTACGGCTTTCCCGATGGTGCTCTTGCCGGCTGCCGCCGGCCCGTCAATAGCAACTATCTGCGGCATGTGCTTTTTCAACATTTTTCGTTGCTGCTCAGGCTGCCTGCGCTTCGGCAGTTAGAAGTGCACCAACCCTTCGACAGGTACAGGACGTTGCGTCTGCGAAGTCACCCTTCGGCGACTGGTCTTCAGCCGGCGAAGGCCGGCCCTTCGACGGGCTCAGGACAGGCTTCGCAAGGGCGACGTCCTGAGCCTGTCGAAGGGTTGCCGCGATTAATAAACCTTGAGAAAATAAACCGGTAACAACCTGCCAGCCCATGTCATCCCTTCGACAGGCTCAGGACAGGTCCGAACGGAGCGCCAGCGGAGTGA
>JBHHTZ010000155.1:0-7788 GCA_046753605.1 Anaerolineae bacterium | reverse complement strand
CTACTCAGGATGCTCATCCCGAGCCTGTCGAGGGGCTTGTCGAAGGGGGCTAGCCGTGATCTCGATAACTGGGGACTCATTTATGCCAAGGTGTACTAGTGACACGCCAGCCAGAAAAGCCGGCAACGTATTGAACGTTTCACCGTCAAAACGGTGTGGTGTCATAGTCATCTGCGGGGAAGACGGGAGGAAGATATCGTGACAGTAGAAGAGGCCCTCACAACCGTACGCTACGTGGTGAACCCTAGCGGCGAAAGAACTGATGTATTGATCCCGCTAACTGCCTGGAAAAGTCTACTCGCAGCCTGGAAGCAATTGATCGAGGCATTAGAAGATCAAGAGGACAGTGCCATCCTTCAAGAGTGGTTAGAAAAACGCGCGGCTGGTGAAGTGGATATGATCTCCTTGGATACTCTGGAACAGGAACTCATAGCGGATGGCCTCCTACCAGGTTGAAGTAACCGACCCGGTGCGGAAGGAGATTCGTCGGCTACCAGGCCACATGCGCCAACGGGTGCTCCGTGCGCTTCGAGTACTAGAGCACGAACCGCGCCCATACAATAGCCGGCCGTTGGATGCGGCCAAGGCCGGAATAGAATTAGAGCCAGATGTGGAATTGCGCAGGATTCGGATAGCATCCTGGCGAGTCGTCTACCTTGTTGAGGAGGAATGGGAACTCATATCGGTACTGGCAATCCGCAAACGGCCGCCATATCAATACAATGACCTGGATGGGCTAATCTAGAGCGTGAACTAGCCTCTCAACGAATGCGAATCTTCAAGCGAGTGACCTTGGTAGTCAGCGTCCTGCTCACGTGTGTGGGCTTTGATCAGGGGACGAAGGCGCTAGCCGGCAAATACCTGGCCGGCGCTCCGCTTATCTCGCTACTGGGCGATACCGTGCGCTTGCAGTATTCCGAGAATCCAGGCGCCATGCTGGGTATCGGATCGCGGCTGCCCGAAACGGTGCGATTGTGGGCGTTTATCGTTGTCATCATCGTGCTGGCTGTATTGCTCCTGTCGATCCTTCGGGATGAGACCCCCGGCTATGGGCCGGCTGTCGCACTCTCTTTCGTTCTGGGCGGAGGTGTGAGCAATCTGCTGGACCGGGTTTTCAACCAGGGCGCTGTCGTTGATTTCATGAATATCGGCCTGGCCAACATTCGCACGGGCATCTTTAACGTCGCGGATGTGGCCATACTCGGAGGTGTGGCGTTTTACCTGCTGCACCACCTCTACTACGCAGGGAGGGACCAATGACACACCGCCGTCGAAGCTGGAGCCTGATCATACTCAGTCCCTGTATCGCGTTGCTCGTGATATGGGGGCTGATGGCCGCGTTATCGACTGCGAGAGCGTGGAGCGAGGAGGACATCGAATACTTCGATCCGCTGGACCCGACTCCGCTGGCGCTCCGCACGACGTATACGCCCACCGTCAGCAGCATCCACTTCGACCTGGTGGGAGCCCTGGCCATCGCCGCCGGCTTCTCCATCACCGACGCCGCGACCATCCAGGCGTTTTCTCAGATCGTCGATTCGGGTCTCTTGCCCGGCGCCGATCCGGTCTACGCATTGGACGCAGATCCGGCCAACTACCCCGTTCCGCCGGATATTTCGGATGTCCCACCCAGCCCCTCTTGCCCCGAACCGGAGACCATCAGCAACACGGTGGCGATGGGAAACTACCAGGTCAACAAGGACAAGATGGTCTGTCCGGGCTGCTTTACCGATCGGTTCGGTCCCTACGGCACCTTTTTCCACATGCCGCACGATCGCCCGGACGAACTGGGCGCTGTTCGCGCCTGGGCCTTTGGCGAAATTGAAAACCTGGTTGGGACCGTGACGTACGGTTACAGCACCACCGTTGAGTCGCCGTTTAGTGGCATTGCGAATGTATACCACTCCACGCCCTGTTTTGTCACAGAGACCGTCACCATCGATACCGGCAGCGTACAGCCGGGCAGCTTGCAGGCTCTGGGCATCTATCTGCACGTGCTGGGCGACAATTGGTCGCACCAGGAGTGCATCGCGGCCACAGATGCTCAAGGGTTGCCTTTCGCAGCGCACGTCCTCCCCGGTGGCCGGCGCGACCCCCTGTGGCCATGCCGCTGGACCTCCCACGAGAGCGAGTTCGGCGATCCCGATACTTTCCCGGACAGCAACCGCACCTTCAGCGGTACGCTGGCAGTCTATCAAGCCCTGATAGATTTCGCAGCCCAGAGCGATCTGCCGACGTATCGTCCCATTCCGGTTTCAGCCGAAGAGAACCACATCTACGATACGCTGTACACGTTCATCCACACGGCAACGGCTGCAAACCCAACGCCACGCCGTCAGATCGCCAACGACCTTCGCAAGTGGGCGCTGCGCACGCGGGCAACCAGGCCGGCGTACTGGCCCAGTCGGGTCTATCTCCCGTTGGTTACGCGATAGGAACGCGACGAATCAGTCGTCCCCTCCTCCTTCTCTCCCACGTCCTTCGCCTTCCTCCTCGCGCCCGGTCGGGTGGCAGCGCATGCAGTCCTGGTAGTCGCGGATGCCCTCCTCCAGATGCTTCCGTTCGATCTTGGCCGGGTCGTGCTCGTGGCAGTTGTAGCAGGTGTACGTCTGGAACGTGCCCTGGTCATGGCAGACGTCGCAGGCGATGTTGGTCCGGCTCTCGTGGTTCAGGGGGAAGGTGTGATCTGGTAGCAAGGCCGGCGACCAGGCATTGACCGTGTGACAGTCCGCGCACTGAGTGCCCAACAGACCCCGATGAATCCGAGGCTCGGCATGGCAGGCCGCGCAGTCGGTGGGCGTGCCGGCAAACCGCTGATCGGCATGGCACTTCTCGCACGTTACGTCACGGTGCGCGCCGTCCAGCGGGAACCGGGTCAGCGCATGATCGAAAGTTACCTGGTCCCAGCCGTCCGGGACGTGGCACTCGTAGCACGCCTGACCGAATTTGCCATTGTGTGGATCGTCTTCAAGGTGACAGAGGGCACAACGAGTCGCAATATCCAGAGCCTGGCCGTTGTACATCAGGCCGGTGATCGTGTGGTCAAAGATGACCTGGTCCCAACCATCGGCCACGTGGCACCGCTCGCATGACGTGCTATATTGCCCATCATGCGCGTCGTCCTGGCGGTGACAGGCGACGCAGAGGGTCTCTACGGCGGCGAATTCGCCTGTCTCGTGGCACGCTTCACACTCCAGGCCGGCGTGCTTCCCGGTCAGCGGGAAGTCCGTCTGGCTGTGGTCGAACGTGACTTTGTCCCACTCGTCGGGGGTGTGGCACTGCTGGCACTGCGCGCCGAAGCGCCCATCGTGCTTGTCATCCTGGCGATGGCACGAGGCGCAGTTGGTGGCGATGTCCAGAGGCCGGCCCTCGAACGCGAAGCGCGTCAGGTCGTGCCGGAATGTGGCTCGCTCCCAATCATCGGACGTGTGACAGCTCTCGCACGACGCGCCGTACTTGCCCTTGTGCTTGTCATCCTGGAGGTGGCAGGTAGCACAACTCGTGGCAATGTCCAGTGCCTGGCCTTCAAACGTGAAACTCTTGAGGTCATGCTGGAACGTGGCGCGCTCCCACTCATCGGGCGTGTGACAGCTCTCGCAGTACGCGCCGAACTGTTCCTTGTGCTTGTCATCCTTCAGGTGACAACTGGCACAGGCCGTTTCCAGCCCTTTGAACTGATTTTGGACGTGGCAATCCTGGCACTTGACTTCGCGGTGCTTACCTGCGAGGGAGAAGTTTGTCATCTGGCCGTGGTCGAAGTTGGTCAGATTTCCACTTCCGTCGTGGCAACTCAGGCAGTCATCCCCGAAATCGACCCGGTGTTGGTCTGTGAAAGTACGCTGTCCTCCAGTGTGGCACTCGATACACGTTGCCTGATCCAGAGTGCTGAGGGAATCGGTATGACACTGCGAGCACTCGAGCGGAGCGCCGTCGAAGTTCTTGCGGTGTCGGGCCAGTGTGAAGCCGACGGTTTCCACCTGGTGGGGGAAGCCGGCCACGTCCAACCGCGTCAGGCGGGCTTGCCGGCCCTGGTGCTCCACGTGACAGGTCTTGCACTTGCGGGGTTCGCGCAGCCGGCCGTGGAGACCACCGTTTGCCGCTATGGACTCAGCCACGTTCGCATGACAGGCCATGCAGCGGTCGGCCATGCGGTCGCGGCTCCACACAGGCGCGTGGCAGCGACCACAATCGTTTTCAAAGTCGGCATGGCTCTGGAAGCCTTGCAGAGGCGTCGCCCGAGGGGTCGCCGCACTCAGCGGCCCCGGGCTCGCCAGCAGCGGTCCCCCCTGAAGCCACATCATCAAGCCGACGAGGAGCAAGAGAATCAGGACACTCAGGCAACCCAATCCAGAAAAGTAGCCACGCCGTCGCACAGTATTTCCTCCAAGCATAGATGGCTAGATGGCTCGTTGGCTGGTTGGCTGGGCGAGCCCTCCAGCCAACGAGCCCTCGAGCCCTTCAGCATTCTCAGCCCCCGACCTCGGCCGAACTTTGTCAGAAACTGAGTGTAGCATAGTACAGGGCGAACAGGATGTGCAGGAAAGCAGCCGTGAACAGCGCCATGCCCAGCGGAACATGGACCGTATGCCACACACCGAGCAGGCTGCGTGCCGTACCCAGGGTCATGGCCCGAAACTGGAGGGATCGTCTGTGCCGCAGGAGACGATCTACTTCCCGGACCATGGCACGATCTATTGGCGGCAGGGCCGCGACGGCCCGCCGCAGGCGCCAGCGGTAGACAAACCCATCCCACAGATTGGCGACCATGGCCCCGGCGCCGGCCCCGGCCAGGGCCGGCTGCACCTGCAACGCCTCCTGTTGCACCAGGAGACGCATCGGCTCCGGCCAGCCGGCCAGCCGCCGATCAATCTCGGCGTTCAGGCTGTCCAACTCGACACGCAATTGGTCCTCGGCCAGTTCCGCACCGGCCAGGCTGCGGTGAACCGTGGTGTAGATATATCGCCCCATGAACCCGCTGCCCACCACAACCACTGTCAGCAGCATGGTCAGGCCGGCCAATCCCCGAAACTGCCAGGCGCTGTGCATGAGCACCATGTAAGGCCCCACAATGCCCATGTAGATGTGGACAGCCAGCCACCGGCTCATGCGCCCCCAACGTAGACCACGCCATCGCTTACGCAGGCTGTACAGCGTCTCCGTTGCCAGCATCAGCACAAAACCGATTACCCCGATGCTATGGCCGAAAACCGAACTGGCGCGTGCAGTCGTCGCCCGAGTGTAGACGACGTAGACCACACTCAGGAGGAGCACGGTCAGCAGGGCAGCTTTGAGTTCAGTCTTGCGGTCTTCCATGGCCGTTTTGGCTCGCTTTCCATGCCTTCCAGAAGAGTTCGATCACCTCAGCAAAGGATCGCGCTCGATCCTGAAGTTGGGACAGGATCGGCGACACGTCTACTTCAGCCCCAATGAGCTCCAACAGCGGCGTTACCAGCGACTGGTCTCCCAGAACGAGGGCGCCGGCCAGGACATTGTCCCGAACGACCAGGCGAATCGAGTCGCTGCCACTCGCCCGACCCATGCGGGCATAGTTGGCGACCGGAGTAGCCGTCCACACCTGGCTGGACCCACGGGAGATTTCCAATTGCGCCTCGTCCGGTGTCCGCTGTGCGGCTGCCTGCCCGATGGCCGTCAGCATAACGCCGCACAGCCGCGCCACGTTGAAGGGAACGCCCTTCTCATACAGCTCGCCAGCGCCGGCCATGTTGGCCCCGGCGGCGCGGCCGCTGGCGATAGCGCTGGGCCACAGGCTGTCCAGCCGGTATTCCCCCGACCAGCGGTCGCGAATCTGGGCCACATCGCCGGCGGCGTACACATCGGGGGCGCTGGTGCGCAGGCATTCGTCCACCAGGATGCCACGCTCGGTGCGCAGACCGGCTTGGCGGGCCAGCGTCAGGTTGGGCCGCACACCGATGGCCACACCCACCAGATCGCATGGGAGCATGTCGCCGGTGCTGAGGCGGGCGCGGTACACACGACCGCGCCGGCCTTCCAGGGCAACCACCTCGGTGTTCCGGTGCAGGACAACCCCCACCTCTTCCAGCCGGCTCTCAATGAGGCCGGATTCCTCCTCACTGAGCAAGGCGGACCAGTAGCGGTCGCGGCGCAACAGGTAGTGAGTGTGCACACCTCGAGCGTGGAAGCCCTCTACCAGCTCCAGGGCCGTCACGCCGCCTCCGACCACGATGGCCTGGCGGGCTTTGCGTGTTCGCTGAACGATATCCCGTGCCTGGTTCAGCATGTCCAGGTAGACCACGCCGTCCAGATCGGCGCCGGGGAACGGGGCCGGCACTGCCCGATTGCCAACCGCCAGCAATGCGGCATCGTAGCGCAGCCGGCGTCCGTCGGCCAAACCCACCATGTGTTCATCGGTCTGAAGCTGCTCGCACCGCGAGTGTACGAGCTCTAGTCTGAGATCTCGATAGTACTCCTGCGTGCGCGCGATCACCCGCTTTTGTGGGATGTCCCCGGACAGGTAGTAGGCCAGACCGGGTCGGGAGTAGAACAGGTGTGGCTCATCGCTGAGGATGTAGATGCGGGCTTGCGCATCCCTGCGGCGAATCTCCTCGGCAGCGCTGAGGCCGGCCGCGCCATTCCCCACGATGATGAAATGAGTGGCCATGTCACGCCTCCACCCGCAGCACGACGTCGGGCCTGTATGCCGGCTGGGCAGCCGCGCCGGCCGGTCGGGGGATGAAAGACAGCGTACCGCGCGGGCATCTCTCCACACAGTTGCCGCACAGGATGCAACGAGGGTCCGTCACCAGCAGCCCCTGGCGGGCATGACTCCGTACGTCGATGTCGGCCGGGCAGTTGTAGCCGCAGATACCGCACTGGACGCAGCGCACCGCCTCGGCGGCCACCATCATGCCGGCGTACGAGGGCTGGGCCGGCCCCTGTAGTCGATCGAGAATACGTTGTAGCCAGTTCATAGGTCTATGTCGTCGTAGATCAGCCAATCGTGAAAAAGCCGGGGCAGGTTGATCGTGCCCGGTTGTGACGCAATCTTAGCAAAAGCATCGAGCTGCGTCAACCGCGAAACCGTGAAAACAGGCCGCTTTTCGGGGAGAAGCACGCGCGTTAAAGAGACCTTAATGCTCACTTAACGGATAGTTAGCGGTACACGCTCCGAGGCTAGTTGGCTGCATGGCTGAGCGGTACTCTGCAATCCATCCAGCCAACCAGCCATCTAGCCATCTGGCGTTCCTCCGGGACTTGCAACCCAGCATGGCACATGGTATGATTGTCCCACGACTCCACCACCACACTCTGGCTGTTCCTTGCCGAATGATCAAAGCCATCCGCCACGAAGGAAACGGGCAGAAGATGACCGTACTTGTGAAGTTTGACGACTTAGTTTGTCAAAGTTCACCAGTACACAGAAGCGGAGAGTGGACATGACTGTTACAGAAGCATTAAAGTCTGTACAATTTGTGGTAGACAATAAAGGGCAGCACACCGCTGTTCTGCTGAACATCCATGC
Organism: Anaerolineae bacterium; assembly: GCA_046753605.1. Taxonomy (GTDB): domain Bacteria; phylum Chloroflexota; class Anaerolineae; order Epilineales; family JAANWY01; genus JBHHTZ01. Next base: position 287 of record JBHHTZ010000155.1, on the reverse strand, counting down.
CTGGGAGGCTCTTATCAGTTGGATAGAGGATATCGCAGATACTGAGATTGCTGTTCAGGCCCTCGCTGAGTTGCAAGCATCTGGTGGACACCCTGAACAAGCTGGTTGGCTAGCTTGGAATGACATTGTGTCAGAGCTATGAAATGCGAAAGAAGTCTGTCCGTGGTGTTCCTGGTAGTAGGTTGTTGGGACTGACGGAGGTCCGATCATGTGTCTTGGCGTGCCGGGCAAGATCGTCAGCATTGAAGAGAACCCCCTCGGAATGACCATGGGCAAGGTCAGCTTCG
>JBHHTZ010000154.1:0-7822 GCA_046753605.1 Anaerolineae bacterium | reverse complement strand
GAGCAATCCGACGATTAACAGAATGCGTCTACTACGCATGTTTCTTCTCCTCCTTTGACTCTTGGTCGATAGCTTGACCTTCTCGGTCCAGACGATCACGGTATTCCACTCGCTAACGCTGAACTCCGCCAGGCAACACGCGCGGCCACAAGACCTTCGCCTGCACTGGCGAGTCAGTTCAAGACGTTGAATCAGGCTGCTCTGCCATCACCTCCTTACCGGACCTCGACCTCGACCTCGTGAACCAGCTTTCCCAGAGGTATCAACAGGGAGAACATCTCCGGTGACTTCAGTGTCTTACCATTCGTCTCGCACACGGCCGCCCACGGGATGCCGGCTAGACCTCCCCCAGGTAGGCCTGGCGCATCAGGGCGTTGCTGAGGAGATTCTGCGCAGTATCGGCCAGGACGATCCGCCCTGTCTGGAGAACGTAACCCCGATCGGCGATGGATAGGGCCATGTTGGCGTTCTGTTCCACGACAAAGACGGTCGTGCCGGCTCGATTGATCTCCTGGATGATGTCAAAGCTCTGTTGCACCAGCACCGGAGCCAGTCCCATGGAAGGTTCATCCATGAGAAGGACTTTGGGTCGAGCCATCAGTGCGCGGGCCACCGCCACCATCTGTTGTTCACCGCCGCTCAGCGTGCCGGCTGTCTGGTGGAGACGCTCCTTCACTCGGGGAAACAGTTCGAAGATCCTCTCCAGATCCTCCTCTATGTCCCGGCCGTTTTGTCGGAGGTAGGCGCCCATCTCCAGGTTCTCCCAGACGCTCATCCGCTTGAACAGGCGACGGTTCTCCGGCACCATCGTGATGCCCTTAGCCACAATCTCTGTGATGGGTAGCCCGCTGATCTTCTCGCCGTTCAGAAGGACCTCCCCCTCAGTGGGGACGACCATGCCCAAGACTGTCTTGAGGGTCGTCGTCTTGCCGCTGGCGTTCCCCCCAAGCAGGCAGACAATCTCCCCCGAACGGATTTCTACGTCAACGCTACGCAGCATCTGGATGGGACCGTAGTGAGTACTGACATTGCGCAGCTCCAGGACTGGCTGGCTAGTCTGAGTCATGCTGCTTTCGCCGCCTTTCTTCCCAGGTACGCCTCGAGTACCCGGTCGTCCTGGGAAATCTCATCGTAGCTGCCTTCTGCAATCTTGCGGCCATAATCCAGGACGACAACGCGATCCGATACCCCCTTCACGACGCGCATATCGTGCTCAATGAAGATAATCGAATATCCTTTCTCATCTCGAAGCCGGCCGATGATCTCTGTCATCTCCTGGGTCTCTCGGGGGTTCATGCCCGCGGTCGGTTCATCCAGAAGGAGCAGCTTGGGCTCAGTGGCCATGGCTCGCGCGATCTCCAGTCGCCGGCGATTGGCATAAGACAGGGACATCGCCGGTTGATCGAAGCGATAGCCCACCAACCGCGTTCCGAAAAAAGCGAGGGACTCCTTCGCCTTTTCGCGGATGCGCTGTTCCTCTGCCCGGAAGCTGGGTAACTGAAGGATGGTGGAGATGATCCCGGAGCGAGTACGGCAATGCTGCGCCACCATGGCGTTCTCCAGAATGGTCATATTGAGGAACAGACGGATCGTCTGAAACGTGCGGGCTATGCCCAGTTTGGTGATCTGATCCGGGTGCAGGCCCACCAGATTGTGTCCATCAAAGAGGATATTCCCCTCATCGAGGGCGTGAAACCCGGTGATCACGTTGAAGAAGGTTGTCTTGCCAGCTCCATTAGGGCCGATGACGCTGACGATCTCCCCGTCCTCGATGTGGAAGTCCAGGTGGTCGAGCGCGCGCAGCCCGCCGAAATCCTTGCTCAAGCCCCTAATTCCCAGCAGTGCCACGCTTCCCTCCTTCAGTTTGAACGGCAGTCGGAGTCGCGGCTGCCTCCGTTGTGGCCTTGGTCTCCGCCTTCCCCTCCGCCTTGAGCCATACGTCCTGCGCCATCTCCTCTTCGTGCAACTCCCGGGCGCGGCGGACACTGGGCATTAGCCCTTCGGGTTTGAGCAGCATCATACCAATCAGAAGCGCGCCGTAGAACAGGAGCCGGTATTCCTGGAACTCCCTCAGCAGCTCGGGCAGCGCCACCACCGCCAGCGTCCCCACCACCACGCCAGGAATATTGCCCATGCCGCCCACGATGATGACCACCAGCACTGTGATGGATACGTAGATCGAGAAGCTGCTGGGAAAGATGGAGCCGATCTTGACCGCAAACAACGCACCGCCGAAGCTGGCCAGCATAGCCCCTACGATGAAGGCCGAGAGCTTGGTTGTCACGATATTGATGCCCATGGCTTCTGCCACCTGCTCGTCTTCTCGCATGGCGATCCAGGCCCGCCCGATGCGAGAGTCGGCGAGACGCCACGAGATGTAGGCGGCCAGCAAGCAAAAACCCAGGATGGGGTAGTAGATTTCCGCCGGGCGGACGAACTTCACAGACCCGATGGTCAGACTGGGAATGTTGATGATGCCCTGGGCGCCGCCGAAGATGGGCCTGAACCAGTCTGACTGGAACACGAGCCGGGCGATCTCCCCAAAGCCCAGGGTTACAATGGCCAGGTAGTCGCCTCGCATACGCAGCACCGGAGTGCCCACCATAAGGCCGGCAGAGGCGGCTGCCAGGACAACGAACGGCAGGGCCGCCCAGAAAACCAGTTGTGGATTCCATTGGGGGGAGCTGGGAGAGGTCAGAACGGCGGCCGTGTAGGCGCCCACAGCAAAGAAGGCTACGTAACCCAGATCGAGAAGCCCAGCCAGGCCCACCACGATATTTAGTCCAAGTCCCATGAGCAGGTACAGCCCAACAATGGTCAGGACCTCGCTAAAGAAGTTTCCCACCACCTGGGGGATAATGGCCAGGATCACGATGAACAATGCCATCGCCCCGTACCTCAGTGTGCGCTGTTGAGAGGCAGGTAACCGGTCCACTCGGCGGAGCAGCACGTCCTTTTTCCCCAACGAGATGTACAAGGCATAAGTAGCTGCGAGCGTGACAGCGCCTCCCAGGGGTGACAGGCCCTTCCGGTCAAACAGAAACTCGCCCAGAGCGGCAAGTTTCACGCCCTGGAATACCCGGAACGAGAGATCCCGCAGCAGCCCCACAATGATGACGGAAAACAGGGCCTGGAGAGCTGGCATGCGCCAGCGGGCAGGCGCCAGATGAAGGGCGCCCCCCAGCAGGCCGGCGAGCCCGCACCCACCCACCAGCAGGATCAGACCGGGGCCCAGCTCTTTCCCAAAAGTGAGCAGTTCCATCAGCCTGGGAGAGACATTGACCAGCACCGGCCGCAGGTTGATAGAGCTGGCAATGACCACAAAAATGATGAGCGGTACCGCGGTTCCCAACCCGGCCACTAATCCAGCCAGCGGGTTTTGGATTCCGCGCCGAGGAGGAGGCATTCCCTCCAACTGCGGTGGCGGCTGGCCGGCGACGTAGCCTGTGGCCAGGGGCACTCCGAAAAGGAGCACGTAACCCATGGTCAGCATGCCCTGGACAATCTGACGCTCGCCGAAAGCTTCCACCAATCCCATGGCAGCAATGAGCACGGCGGCGGCGCCCCCCCAGAGTGCCAGCCTGGGCGCCCGGCTCCAGTCCAGGTCACGGGGTCGGGAAACTGCAATCTGGGCTATCGGTCGCTCGGTGGCCTGGGCCTTCTGTGCGACTTCACTATGTTCAGCCATCTATCTAGGCCCTTTCCTCAGCCAATCGCTCACCCAGCAAGCCGGTAGGACGGAAGATGAGAACCAGGACAAGCACGGTGAAAGCCACCACATCTTTCAACTGATGGGGAGATGGAACGCCCCACCCGCCCAGCACCAGAATGGGGCCAATGGATTCCACCATACCCAGCAGCAGGCCGCCGGCCATGGCCCCCACGATGTTCCCGATCCCTCCCAGGACGGCGGCAGTGAAGGCCTTGATGCCCGGCAGAAAGCCTGTGAAGAAGAAAACCTGCCTGAAGACGAGCGAATAGAGCAGGGCCGCCGCGCCGGCCATCATCCCGCCGACGGCGAAGGTGACAGTAATCGTCCGGTCCACATCAACCCCCATGAGCGCGGCAATCTCCTTGTCTTCCGCCACCGCGCGCATCGCCCGACCCGTCTTGGTCTTCTCGACAAACCAGTACAAGAACGCCATCATCAAGAGTGCCGACAGAATGACCAGCAATTGGGTCTTGAGAACTCGGATTCCAAGAATGGAAATGTGGCCGCTCAGAATGCCCATGGCCGGGTAGGATTTCACGCCCGCCCCGAAGAGTCCGCGGAAGGCGTATTCCAGGAAGAACGATGCACCGATGGCAGTGATTAGCGGGATCAGGCGCGGTGCACCACGCAACGGCCGGTAGGCCACCCGCTCCAGGAGCACTGCCAGGAAAGTACAGGTGGCCATGGACACCACAAGCACGATCAGGAGGGACAGGAAGGGACTGTTGTCCCAAAGACCGTTCTTGGCCAGAGCGTCCGCCACGTAGAAACCGATCATGGCTCCACCCATGAAGATGTCGCCATGCGCGAAGTTGATGAAGCCCAGGATACCATACACCATGGTGTAGCCCAGAGCAATCAGTGCGTAGACGCCGCCCTGGGCCAGGCCAACGATGATCAGGTCCTGCCACTGGGCCGCGGAATAGACCCCACTGGTCAGGCTGACAAATGACCCCCACACGACAATAACAACAACCACAATCCGAAGGGCCCACATTACGACCTCGATGAATGAAAACCTCTCCCGTAATTGCTGCAGCATACTTTACCTCGAACAATGTGTTGTGACCGCGCCACGACCGGATACCGGGCCGTGACACAAAGACCAGGCCCCCTGACCAATGTATGAAAAACACAACGGTGGGGAAAGTGAAAGCTAGTATAGCAAAGTTGCCAATGCTTGTCAACCTTGCACGATCATACGTTTTGTCCTATAATGCCATAGGAGATGAATCCGCACGCCAATTTCTGGATCGAACATGAAGGCGAGGTTGTCCTGAGCACCTGGCGCGTTGCCCTCCTGCAGGCCATCGCCCAAACCGGGTCGATCACGGCCGGCGCTGAAAAGATGAACGTGCCCTATCGCGTGGCCTGGCAGAAGGTGCACGAGATTGAGGAGCGCCTCGGAGAGCCGGTCCTTGAGACGCAGACGGGTGGCGCCGGCGGCGGTGGCGCCCGACTCACGCCGGCCGGCGAGCAGTACGTGCGCCAATTCTGTGAATTTACTAGCGGTCTCAACAAACTGATTCAACAACGGTATCAAGACGTCTTTCGCGAAGACTGATTTTTTTGCGTGGCGTTATGATGAACTGTTATAACGTACGGCAGCGTGGCAGGGCTGGAACGACCTATATCAGAGATCTAAGACTGGAGACTGTCGGTCGTCGCAAATCTCCAATCTCTAATCTCCCGGTGAAAGAGAGCGAATGGGGGCTACAATGATCTCTACCGTTGGACAACCCATCCAGTTGCACGACCAATTCGGCCGGCACATCAACTATCTGCGCATCTCCCTGATCGACCGCTGCAACCTGCGGTGTGTGTATTGCATGCCAACCAACGGATTGAAGTTTCTGCCCGATGATAAGCTACTCACCGTTGATGAGATTGAGTTGATCGCGCAGGCGGCCGCCGGCGTTGGTTTCTGCAAGGTACGCTTCACCGGCGGCGAGCCGACGCTGCGTCCAGAGCTGGTGGAGATCGTGCGGCGGGTGGCGGCCGTCGATGGAATCGGCGAGATTACGATGACAACCAATGGCACTCGATTGCCTCCGATAGCGCGCGACCTGGCCGAGGCCGGCCTGACGCGGGTAAACGTCCACATCGACACGCTGAACCCCCAGCGCCTGCCGGCGCTGATGCGTTGGGGAAGTCTGGATAAGCTATGGGCCGGCATTGAGGCGGTGGAAGAGGCCGGCCTCACCCCGATCAAGATCAACTGCGTCGTCGCGAAGGGCTACAATGACGAGGACGTGGTCGATCTGGCGCGTCTCACACTGGACCGTGAGTGGCATGTCCGGTTTATCGAGTTGATGCCCCTGGGCGGTGGCCCGGAAGCCCAGTTCGCCATCGACCGGCTGGTGACCGGCGACGAGAGCCGGCGACGCATCGAAGCTGCTCTGGGGGAACTGACCCCGGTGCCCAAGAAGAACCTGGCCGATGAAAGTGACAACTTCCGATTACGGGGGGCGCGGGGCATTGTCGGTTTCATCAGCCCGGTCAGCAATCCCTACTGCGGTACCTGCAACCGCATGCGCCTGACGGCCGACGGCAAGTTTCACCTGTGTCTGCTCCACGACGATGAAATCGACGTCAAGCAGATCATTCGCAACGGGGGGAGCATCGACGACGTCCAGGCTAGTCTTGCCAGGGCGGTTCACGAGAAGCCGACGGGCCACGCTCTACACGAGGGCATTTCCACCGTAGAGCGGAATATGTTCCAGATTGGGGGGTAGGCAAGAACTGCCCATCGCTCGCTACTCCTGCGGGAAGTGTCGTCAGGGCGCGTTCACCTTCAATATCGCTCCAACAACAGGCGTACCTCTTCCTCGTGTGACATGTCCCTCATGCCCTCCCACTCGGCGCGGCGCACGGCCAGGTAGGATTGGGCCAACTCTGGCCCAAGAGCATCCAGCAGTACCTGATCCCCTTCGAGGGCCTGAATCGACTCGCCGAGGCTTGCCGGCAGCCGGCGGATACCTCGCCCCTCTCGCTCCTCCTCCGGCAGATCGGCCGGGTCCATCTGGACCGGGTCACCGGGCGACATCTCTCGCGCCATCCCATCCAGGCCGGCAGTGATCACCGCGCCCAGGGCCAGGTACGGATTGCAGGTGGGGTCCACCGTCTTCAGTTCCAGGTTGGTGATGGGCCGGCCCGGCGATGGCTGGGGCACCCGAATGGCGGCCTCACGGTTGCCGTAGCCCCAGCAGGTGAAGGCGCCGCTCCAGAAGCGAGGCAGGATGCGCTTGTAGGAGTTGGTGCTGGGCGTGGTGATCGCCATCAGCGCCGGCAGGTGGTGGAGGACGCCCGCTGCGAAGGCGGCCGCTTCAGCCGAGAGGGCGTCGGGGTGCTCCGCGTCCCGCGTCAGGTTGCGGTCGCCCTGCCACAGGCTGAGGTGCAGGTGGGCCCCGTTGCCGGCCTTGTCCGCGAAGATCTTGGGGACGAAAGAGGCAATGAGGCCATGCTGCTGGGCCACGGCGCGAACCGTCTCGCGAAAGACGATCTGCTGGTCGGCGGCGGCCAGCGCGTCGGTGTAGCGGACCGGCATCTCGAACTGCCCGCTGCCCGACTCCGAGTAGAGCATCTCGGGCATAACGCCCTGCGCCTCCAGAGCGGCGCTGATCTCGTCGATGACGGGCGCGGCGCGGTCCAGGGCGAAGGTCTGGCCGAACACGGTAGGATCGGCCGGCGCCCAGCCATCATCTTCAGGCTGGAGCAAGTAGAATTCGTTCTCGAAGGAGGCCATGAACTGCAATCCGCGCTTGCCGGCGCGGGCGATGGCTCGCCGCAGGAAGGTGCGCGGGCATTGGCCCCAGGGATCATCCCCGTCGTAGATGTCGGTGAGGACGCGGGCATGGCCGGGGGCGTACGGGAGCGGCGTGAAGGTGGACCAGTCGGCCCGCATGTGGACCTCTCCGGCGGGGGTGAGCCCGGAACCGGCGGAGGGGGCGTCGTACATGACCGGCAGGGCCTGCTGGGCCGCGGCGATGCCCACGCCGTCTCCTTTCAGGAAGTCGTCCAGGAAGGCGGTGTGGACCGCCTTGGCCCGGATCAGGCCGGCGTTGTCAGACCAGATGAAGCGCACCCATCGGATGCCCTGGGTCTGGATGG
>JBHHTZ010000153.1:0-7833 GCA_046753605.1 Anaerolineae bacterium | reverse complement strand
GTCTGGCCAATGACCTCTTCAGACGAGTAGCCGGTCAGACGAGTGAAGGCCGGGTTGACCCACATAATGGTGCCATCCCGGTTGGTGATCATAATGGCGTTGGCTGCTGCTTCCAAGGCGGCAATCTGCAGACGCAACTGCTCCTCAGCCTGCTTGCGCTCGGTGATTTCCCGTACCACAACCAACATCACGGTCTTGTCGCCGATGGTCTGGAGCTTTCCCGTGATTTCCACCGGGAAGTGTTCTCCGTTGGCGCGGATATTGACAGTCTCCACCGGCTGATCCGGCAGGGCTTGTTCCAGTAGTTCATCTGGAAGCATTATGGTCTCGCCGGCCGGCACCAGATCGGCCACGGTCTTGGTGCGGAATTCATCGCGAGTCCGGCCGAACATCTCGCACGCGCTGGCGTTCACATCTAGGATCTCACCGGCGAGACTTTCGACGAAGATTGCATCGCGCACGCCGTCGAAGATGCTACGGTAGCGGTCTTCCGACTGGCGCAGCGCCTCAAACAGCCGGGCGTTGTCAATGGCGATAGCCGCTTGCACCGCCACTGAACCAACAGAATCTCTTCTGGCTGGAACACGCGCGGAGCGCGGGTATCGTCTAGTACCAGGAAGCCAGTCACTCGATCCCGCTGCACTAGCGGCATGGCCAGAAAGGCCTGAATGTGGAAGGCGTCCACGTATTTGGGATTGATCACCTCAGCATAGGTCGGGTCATTCACATCGAGTACCATCAGCGGTTCACGCGTCTCGAACAGGCGGGCCACCAATGGCTCGTCTCGGGAAAGACGGATGCTTTCCACATCGGGTTCGTCGGGCCGGCCATAGCCTCGGCCGGTCAGGAACTCTCCTCTCTGATCCAGCAGCCAGATGCTGCAGCGGTTGATCTCCAGGACAGACATCAGTTCTGCGGCCAATTGATCCAGCAACACGTCCATATCCAGGGTGGTGCTGATGGCATGGTCAATCCGGTGGAGGAGTTCCAGTCGATCTCGCTGGTGGGCCAGTTGCTGGCTGGCTTCTTCCAACTGCAACATCTTGTCTTCCAACTTGCGGATCAGGGCTTCGTTGTACTCCCTGAGGTGGACCGTCTCCTCCTCCACCGGCTCGCGCGGCGCGGCCAGCCGGCCGGCCTTGTGCTCCGCAATCACATCCTGTAGCATTTCGACAAAGATATCTGACTGCACCGGCTTGACGATGAATCGCTCCGCTCCCAGGCTCAGGGCGAATTCCTCGTCCCTGGAGTCTGTGTAGGTGGCGGTGTAGAATACGAAGGGTATGTATTTCAACTGGTCGTCGCTTTTCCACTTGCGGCAGAGGGTAAAGCCGTCCATCACGGGCATCAAGACGTCGGTGATGATCATATCGGGCGCTGCGGACCTGGCTTTCTCCAGAGCTTCCTGGCCGTTGGCAGCCGCCTCCACCTGGTAGCCGTGGCCCCCTAAGAGCACCTGCAACATGTAGCGATTCTGCTCGTTGTCGTCTACTACGAGGAGCTTCAAATTCGGATTTTCGATTTCAGATTTCAGATTTTCGATTTCAGGATCCGAGTCTTTCATTTATTATCACCCACGTTCTGATCGGCCGGCTTTGGATGCCCGGTTGTCGAATCGAACAACTCATAGGTACTGCTCAATTTCGGCAATGAATGTGTCTGGGTTGATGGGCTTCTCGATGTAGCCCGCGCAGCCGGCGGCCAGGATCCGCTCCCGGTCGCCAACCATGGCATAGGATGTAACGGCGACGATGGGGATGTCGGCCAACCCCGGGTTGTTCCTCAGTTCCCGCGCCACGGCGTAACCATCCATGACCGGCAACTGGATGTCCAGCAGGATCAGCGCCGGCCTGACCCGTCCCGCTAGCTCGATTCCCTCGCGCCCATCCCGCGCCTGGACGACCTGGTATTCGTTCTTCTCCAGGATGAACGTGATCAGATATAGGTTCTGTTCGTTGTCTTCGATGACCAGGATCGTGGGTTTCATAGTTGCCTCCAAACACTACAACGAATTGCGAATAGAACGAATGCTTGCGCACGATCGATTCAGTTCTTTCTGGCTTCGTTTGATTCTAAATTCGTTGTAGTCTTGCCGGCAGCGTAAACGCAAACGCGCTCCCCTTCCCAGCGCCCTCGCTCTCAGCCCAGATTTCGCCGCCCAGCATCTCCACCAGCCGCTTGCAGATGGATAACCCCAGCCCGGTCCCCTCGTGCCGGCGGGTTAGCCCATCATCGATCTGCTGGAAGGGCTCGAATAACCGGGGCATGTCTTTCGGCTTGATCCCGATACCGGTGTCGATCACACGCGTCACGAGCCAGTCGTCCTTGATGCGGCATTCAACCCGCACCTCCCCCGCCTCGGTGAACTTCACGGCGTTGTTGAGCAGGTTGATGAGGATCTGCTCCACCCGCCGGCGGTCGCTGACGATCTGGCCCACCTCTGGCGACACCTCGGTGATCAACCCCAGCCCCTTCTTCTCAGCCAACGGCGTTATGGTCCGAACTGCTTTCTGGATGGACGCACGCATGTCAAACAGCTCGCAGGCGATCTCCAACTGGCCGGCCTCGATCCTGGAGATGTCCAGGATATCGTTTATGAGGTCCAGCAGGTGGCTGGCGCTGCTCTGTACCATGCCAAGTTGCTTGGTTTGTTCATCGTTGAGGGGGCCGGCCAGACCCTGCAACATGATGCCGGTGAAGCCGATGATGGAATTGAGCGGCGTACGCAGTTCGTGGGACATCGTGGCCAGGAAGGTCGATTTGAGTCGGTCGGCGGACTCGGCTTGCCCCTTTGCCACTGCCAGCTCAGCCGTGCGTTCGGCAACGCGTTCCTCCAGTTCCCTGTTTAGTTCTTGTAGCGCCTCCTCCGCCCGTCTGATCTCGGTAATGTCATGCACAGAGCCAATCAGATGGGTGCAGACACCAGCGGCGTCCCAGGCTGGCGTTACAATCACCTCGCCGGTCAGTTTGCCCGTGGGGTAATCAGAAACCTCTTCCCATTTCACCGCTTTGTTTTCTCTAATTGCCTCATTGTACTTGCCGAGGACCATGGCGTGAGCGGTCTCTGGCAGCACCTCTTCGATCCGTTTACTGACCACTTGACCTTCCGTCAAACCGGTCACTGTTAGAAAAGCCTTATTGACGGACACGAATCGAAAACAGTTGTCGGGTTCGACCGCCAACAGGAATATCACGTCCCCAACGGTATCAAAGACCAGCGCGAGCTGGTTCTTGCTCTCTTGCAGCGCCGCTTCTGCTTGCACGCGTGCGGCTTCTAATTCTTCCACTTCCGCGATTCGTTGGCGCAGCTCCTCCAACTCGCTGATGAGTTGTTCTTTTGTTTTTTGTTGGTCGTTCATTTCGATATACCTCCGTCGTGAAGGAAGAATTATCTATAACGCTACCGTCGGTAGTTCCCTCTTGGGTGTTGCTAACGTCACTGGCGACTAGCGTCTGGTTCGCGAGGATGTACTGGATGCGGGAGAGCAGCGCCGGCTCATCGTAGGGCTTGGTCATGAAGTTGTCCGCGCCGCACTCCAGCCCTTCGATGATGTCTCCAGGTTCTGAAAGTTGGGTTAGAAGAATGACGGGGAGGTCTTTGAGGCTTTCGTCCGCCTTGATGCGCCGGCAGAGTTCAAAGCCGTCCATGCGCGGCATGACGATGTCGCTGACGACCAGCGTCGGTCTGTGCTGGCGAATGGCAGCCAGGGCTTCCTTGCCATCGTGGGCCACTGAAACCCGATAGGCGTGCTTTTCGAGCAGTCGTTTCAGGTGCTTGGCTTGCGCCGGGCTGTCCTCGACAATGAGTATCTCGACGCTGTTATTCATGGGTGTTACTCCGTTTCTGCAAAGAGTACCACGAGAGCGACGCGCAGCGGCTTCGTTGTGGCGAGCAGGAGAGCGGTCAGCAGGAGAGGGAGGCCAGCGACGGTCGTTGCCGACAAGACTGCCGGCAGCACGAAGGCGAGGAGGCCGGAGATGCGTGTCTCCTCCTCATTGTCAAGCCGTGGCACTGAGAGGATCGTTCGGGTGAGAGCCGGCATAGCAACCCACTAAACCCGCAGACTCCAGAGAGCACGCCCGGCAGCCGGGCGCGCAACGTGGACTAAACCAATTGTACCACAACGCGCCACACCTCCAAAACGCCGTTCATCGTTCGCACATGAAACCGAAACTGGGATGAAAAAGTGGCTTCCGGTGAGATGGGTCGCCAGCCACAGCAACCGCGTGGAACGTGATGCAAGGGCGAGAAGGCGTCTTCTCGTTTCACGTTTTACGCGACGTCCTGAGCTTGTCGAAGGGTTTCACGGTGTCGCGGGCAAGCTCAAGCGGAAGTTACTTTCTACCCCGTCAGCAGGCCGGTTTTCGGTTTCATGTACTCATACAAAGGCATCGGTTAGTGACTCCATTGGGTTTGACAATGTTTTCGAGAGCAGTTATACTAGCCTCGGCAGAACTTGTATATTCGCATAGACGAATGTGTCATATCACAAGCCGACGATTTTTGCAAGTGCAGGGAGATACCAATGGAGCCTCGCCTGGAAGCGGAAATCAACAGGTTGCACGCGGCGGTGTGCAGCACCCTATCAGACCCTAAGCGCATTGGCATTCTGTACGCCCTACACGACGGCCCGAAGAGCGTCACGGAACTGACGGAACTGCTGGGACTGAACCAGGCAACCACCTCGCGCCACCTGAAGATTCTGCGTGATCGTTCTCTGGTCACGACGGAGCGGGACGGCGTTCACATCTACTACTCGCTGGCGGACGAGCGCGTCATCGAAGCATTGGACCTGCTGCGTGGTGTGCTGGCCTCGACCCTGGAGCAACGCAAGACGCTGGCGGAGATGATGTAGGACCCCAAGAATTCCCGTAGTAACGACTTCAGTCGTTCCCAAGCGCTCGAACCGCTGAAGCGGTTACTACAAGTTCCTCATCGTTTTCGAGCGCTCGAACCGCTGAAGCGGTTACTACAAGTTCCTCATCGTTTTCGAGCGCTCGAACCACTGAAGCGGTTACTACACGCTCGTCACTGCAGGGGCGCCAGCGGGCGCAGCCAGGGCAGCCGGCCAGCCGGCGATCTCAGCAGCCGCAGGATGATCTCGCGATAGGGCTGACGGCCCGACACGGCGTTGAAGAGAGCCTGGCACAACGCGGGATAGCGTTCGGCCACCACCAGCGCCCGGTCCACCTGATGCAGTCGACTCATGTTGATGACAACTTGTCTCACCAGGTGGCCGTAGGGAATGTCCCGCAAAATCTCCTGACAGTCCTGGACATAACTGTCCTTGAAGGCCTGGGCTGAGATGCCGGCCATCAGGATAGCCCTCGCAGCCCATGCCCCCGTCTGACAGGCTGAATTGATCCCCTTGCCCTTGAAGGCGCGTACCAGGCCGGCTGCGTCTCCCACAGTCACGTACCGGTCGCTGTAGAAGCCCTTGGCGACCGAGATCGGGAACCGCCCCTTGAAGTAGTGGAAATCTTTCGGATTGAGAGGGCGGTGTGGATCAGCGAACCGCAGTTCCTGATATGCCGGCCCGCGCAAGAAATAATCCATCCACGTAGCCGTGACGTGAGCGCCTGCAACGTTCACGGTGAGATGGTCGGCTTTGGGCGAGATGGCGCCAAACTCGATGTGAGATGTGGCCGGCAGAAATGCGTGAATACGGCCGGATGGCATTTGTCCGGCCGGCGCTGGCTTTGTCTCTGGATAGTCAGTCGGGGGGTGGATCTTTGTTACGATGCTATCCAGGAAGGCCGGCGGGCGGTATGCCGTGGCCCGCGCCATGGCAGTCGCCGTGCCGGGGTCCAGCCCAAATGCGCCAACCAGAACGTCGGCGCGACGGTTATCGCTTTCGCTGTAGATGATCACCCCATCTCTATCGATTTCCAGGTCCGTGACACGCGTGTGGACAACCTCGGCCCCCGCCGCCTCAGCCTGCTCCAGCAAGTAGGCATCGAACGTGACCCGTCGCATAGCGTACGACGGTTCGTCGGAGGCGTCAGTGAGGGCGAGGCTGCGTTTCTCACCGTGTAGCACGTAACCGGTGATGAGGCGCTGCACCAGGTGCCAGGGGTAAGGCACCCCCAGTTCGTTTTCCAGGATCTGAACGATGGGCGGCGAAACGACACCCACACACTGGTTGTAATGTCGCTCGCCGGCGAAAGTCTTGCCCTCATACACCGTCACCCGGATGTCACGACCGAGGTTCTGTGCCAGACGACGGAGAACAATGGCACACGCTGCACCACCTGGTCCCCCCCCGATGATAACCACATGGCCCCCGTCTCGAAGTGGACCCATGCCTTCGACAGGTCCAGGGTACTGCTGCGAATTGCTCATGAGTCTTGCCTAACCTCTTCTACGGGTCTCCGCCAGATGGTGAACAGCGTGTTGCGAAGCGATGGCCAGGAGAGCAGTCCTAGCAAGATGCTCCGGTAGGACGCATCGCCGGTGAACATGTACCACAACAATCTGCCGTGGGCGCGCCAGGCCGGGGCGAGGTGTTGTTCGGCCATCAGCGAGCGCTGACCTAGCGTTGACAGGATGCCTTCTCCCTTGGCGTGCTCCCACAGCCGAAACAACCAGTAGCCATACCGATTATCGCGTTGAATCGACCGTACCACGGGCTGGTAGTGTCGCGCGAAGTCCTGGCCGGCGATGCCCTGGTCTAACACAACCTCCGCAGCGATCTGTGCTGTCTGCATGGCAGAACCGATGCCATCTTTGTAAAGTCGCGTGACCGCCGCATCGCCTATGGCAATGAATCGGTCGCCGTAGTAGCCGGCGGCAGGCCCGGTGGCAACTCGGGGGCGACATCCGCACAGGCGCTCGGGATCGCCCTTCAGAACACCTCGTTTCTGTAGTGCGGCCAGGAACTGGTCCACGCTCTGGCCTGGCAATCCGTAGCCCAACAACGAAACGTTGATGTATTCTCCCTTCGGCACCAGTCCTCCGAAGATCAGGCCGGCCGGCTCATCACAATAGACGTGGACACTGCCCGGATCCATGGGCAGGTTCATGCGGATCTCGTCCTGCGCCATGGTGATGACGGGCGGTTTCTGGTAGTTCGTGCCAAAAAGTGCAGGTGGGCGGGTATTGACACCGCAGGCCAGGACGACCAGATCAAATGAGTCCCGTGTGCGGGTGGCTCGAATCTTCGCACGCTCGCCCGGTGCAAAGCTGACTTCTACAACCCGTTCCGGTATCACAGTCGCGCCGGCTGCTTCGGCCTGGGACAACAGGAATGCATCGAAGCTGGTCTCGGGGGTCAGACTTGCGTCTTTGGGTCCAGCGCCCCGGAAGACCGAGAGAATCTCACGACTCAGGTCCGGCTGTTCAATCGTCACTGTGGCCTGACGCCAGTGCAGCACATAGCGCCGCAGGCGCCCCATGATGACAGACCGTGGGATGGTCACTCCGAGGTCTCCCATGCCACTCACCACCCGCGATGAGAGGATGCCGGCGCACATGTTGCACCCCAGTGGGCCGGGCTGCTCGAAGTGCCGGCGCTCGAACAGTGTGACATCCAGGGGCAGGCCACGCGCCTGAGCACCCTTCAGAAGGTACAGCGCGAAGAAGCTGCCGGCCGGCCCGCCGCCGATCACCGCAACCCGACTGCCTGGTGTCAGTTGTAACGTACTGGACTCGGTGCTCATGATTGCACCCATGTCAGTTCTAGCAGATGCGCGGCAGTTGTTCGCCGCTGAGCATGTCTACCACTCGCCGGCCTGCACGTCGGGGATGTAGGCCAGGCAGATATCTTTCGTGATGCCGGCGAAGCTGACCTTGCCCATGGTCATTCCGAGGGGGTTCTCTTCAATGCTGACGAT
>JBHHTZ010000152.1:0-7833 GCA_046753605.1 Anaerolineae bacterium | reverse complement strand
GCCGCCGAGGGAGACGGCGCTCACTTTCATGCCGGCCTTGCCCAAACGTCGATATTGCATGATCCTCCGGTTACTCCTTTGCCCGATTTCTCTGTCGTCGGTGTTGTTGCGCAAGTATAGCTGATTTGCCGGGTGGCTCAAAAAGCGTGAGCGCACGCCGTTCGAGCGAGATTTCGTGTAGTCATACTGGCTATTGCCTGACTGCTGGCAGGCTAGGCGCGAATGACGGTCCCGCCCTGCGGCTGTTTTGTGGTAAGTGCGCTTTGCACGCGGCCGGCCTCGACCCCAGAGATCACATACACTTCGGTCTGCGGGTGGGCTTCAACCAGATCGATCATGGTGCGGACTTTGGAGACCATGCCGCCGGTCACATCGTAGCCGGCTGACCCCCCCAGGGCCTGGACCATCGCCGGAAGCATCGCCGGCGTGATCTCGCTGATCGGTTGGGCGCTGGGGTCTCGTGTGGGGTCGGCGGTGAAGACGCCGTCTACTTCGCCGGCCAGGATGATGCGCGCCGGCAGCAGGGTGCTGGCAAGGTACATAAACACGTCTTCGGTGGAGACGATGGCCGCACCGCGCGTTTCGTCCAGGGCAACGTCGCCGTACACCAGCGGGACGGCGCCGCCGGCCAACAGCGTTTCGACGGGCGCTGTGGCCAGGTATTGCAGCCGGCCATCGCGACACCGCGCCGATGCCGACGGCGGAAGTGACACTGCCGGTACCCCTTCCGCGATGCAGATGTCCGTGACAATGCGGTTCAGTCGCGCTGCGGCAGCGCCAACCTCCGCGTATGCCTGGGGGGCGAAGCCTTCCCGCTCCAACAGTCTCGTGTGTTCAGCGGCGTAATGGCCGAAGGAGCCGCTGCCATGACCGAGCAACAGCCGCAGGTCCGGTCGTTCGTCAAGCGCCGCCCGAATCTCTTGCGCCAGCCGGCGAATCACCTGCGTCCGGGCTGTTTCGGGCTGCGTTTTCTCCGTTATCAGAGAACCACCGAGTTTCAGGAAAACTACCATTTCCCCTGAGTTCCCTTTAGTTCCCCTGAGTTTCCGCCTGGTTCACAACCGTCTCAATCACCATAGCAGCGCCGGCCCTTCGCAGGGCTGCTACCACGCCCTCCACCGCCCATGGCATAGCCACGGCCACGATGTTGCCGCCGCGGCCGCCGCCGGACATCTTGGCGCCCATGGCGCCGGCCCCCCGCGCTGCGTAGACGAGATGGTCCAGCTCCGCGCTGGAGACATCCAGCCG
Organism: Anaerolineae bacterium; assembly: GCA_046753605.1. Taxonomy (GTDB): domain Bacteria; phylum Chloroflexota; class Anaerolineae; order Epilineales; family JAANWY01; genus JBHHTZ01. The sequence continues at coordinate 6,585 of JBHHTZ010000152.1, read as the reverse complement.
GCGCAAGCGGGCGTGGTTTTCGTCCATCAGCCGGCCCACTTCCACCAGATCACCCTCCGCGATAGCGACCCGCGCAGCATCCACGATCCTACCGATTTCGTCGAACAGTGCCTCGTACGTGGCGGGGTCACGCTGCCAGCCGGCCCTCACATCGCCGACAGTCTCATGGGTGGGGGTGGTGATTCCGGTGTCGGCGATCACCAGGTGCAGGGGCCGGCCCGCCTCGAAATGCTCGGTGGGTTGCTCGCGCACGAAGTAGATGGGTTGGTCATAGGCAATGACGGTATTGTCGATGCCGCTGGGAGTCCCGTGGTGGATGATTTCTGTCTCGTAGACCAGTCGGCTAACTTCCTGCGGTAATGGTTCCACACCAAAGTAGCGAGCGATTGCTCGCACCAGCGCCACCGAAACGGCCGCACTGCTCCCGAGTCCCCGCCCCACAGGAATCGTGGATTCGATCCGGATCAATAAATCGTGCTCGAAACCCACGCCCAGGTGGCGAAGTGTACTGACAGTGGCGACAATCAGCGGGTTGGAGGTGTCGGCAGGGTCGACAGTAAAGGTGCGGCCCAGATCGGGCGCATGGATCCTGGGGCCCTGTTCTCCGGTCTGGGCCGCGCTCCGCCGCGCGGGCTCGATAGTTACTCTGGCCTCGACCTGTCGGACCGGCACGGCAATGGCCGGCCGGCCATATACCACGGCGTGCTCGCCGAAGAGTATGACTTTCCCGGATGCACTGGCACTGACCACTTCGTTCATCGGTGAGAGTATAACACAAATGGCAAGCGTGGGGAAATAGTCGTAGCTTGGTATCATCTCAATAAAGGGGGGAGTGGGGGGGGGGGGGGGGTGTTGGGGGGCGCGCCCCCCCCCCCAACCCCCCCCCCACTCCCCGATTTTTGAGAAGATACGTAGCTTGCATCGCTGGCAATGCGGGGCGGGGCATGATATAATTGGGAGTGTATGGCTGATTTATGTGATGTGTACGGCGCGACCGATGAATAATAGTGACCTGGGATCAATCGCCCTCAGGCTTGGCGCGGTTGTGGTGTTGATCCTTCTCAACGGTTTCTTCGTCGCCGTGGAATTCGCTATCGTAAGCGCGCGGCGCACCCGGATAGAGCAACTGGTGGAGCAGGGCAACACGCTGGCCCGGTTAGCCCAGGAGATGCTGGAGCATACGGACCGGATTCTGGCTGCCTGCCAGTTGGGGATCACCATGGCCAGTCTGGCTTTGGGTTGGATCGGCGAGGCCACAGTGGCGACCCTCATCGAGCCACCTCTGCAAGCCCTGGCACGGGGGGCGCCGGCTATTGTCACGGCCGGCATGGCTCACGGTATCGGTCTCGTGGTCTCGTTTTCGCTCATCACTGCGCTTCACATAATCCTTGGCGAACAGGCTCCAAAGACCTTTGCCATCCGCTATCCCGAGTCGGTTGCCCTCTGGTCGGCCCGACCAACCTTGCTGTTTGATCGGGTCTTTCGGCCCGTTGTGTGGTTCCTGGATCATGCGGCTGCGGCAGTGCTCCGCCTGGTAGGAGTACAACCGGTTGCCGTCCATGGAACGGTCTATTCCATCGAGGAGCTGAAGCGACTGGTGAGTGAAAGCCAGGAGAGCGGGTTTCTGGATGTCGAACAAGAGGTGATGGTGCATCGCGTGTTCGAGTTCGGTAATCGCCTGACGCGCGAGGTGATGATCCCTCGGCCTGAGGTCGTGGCGATGGAGCGTGATGCAACCATAGGTGACTTGCTTATGTTGTTTGCGCAACACACTCACGCCCGATTTCCGGTCTATGAGCGGGACCTGGATAACGTGGTCGGGTTTGTTTCTATCAAGGACGTCCTGAAGGTGCTGGCTGCGGGTGCGGGGCGGAGCGATGGAATTGCGTCTATGGTGAGGCCGGCTTTCGCCGTGCCCGAGACGCGACGTGTCGACAGCCTCTTTGTTGAGATGCAGGACAGGGATGTGCAGATGGCCGTTGTGATCGACGAATATGGTGGCACGGCCGGCATTGTCACCCTGGAAGAGTTGGTGGAAGAGGTTGTCGGGCGGGTGGGGGATGAGCTCATGCCAGGGCGTCCGCTGTATCGTCGCACCGACGAGCGCACTCTGGAGGTAGATGCCGGCATGCGGATCGACGAGCTGAAAGAGGAGCTGGATATTGAGTTGCCGGACCACCCCGACTACGAGACTGTGGCCGGCTTCGTGCTGTTTCAACTTCGCCGAATCCCCGAAAAAGGGGACCGGTTTCGATACAACGATCTGGAAATCACGGTAGTCGAAATGCGGGGACCGAAAATCGAAACACTTAGACTTACGCGACTGTGACGAGCGTTGTAGGACACCGCTTGTTGTGCCGCTGAAGTTGGGTCCATATTGTTAGACCAGATTTTGACGCCACTAAGACCGAATTGGGACCCGTTTGTGCCATAATTATAGTTGTGCCATAATATTAGGAGGTATATACGTTTGTGTGACAACTCTTCCCATCCGGACCACCAGGCCCCAGCAGGTGCCTGTCCCAGGTCTACAGAGCGCACGAGGAGGTTTCCATGGCTGTTAAGTTGGTTGCCAAACCAGGCGAAGTCGAATTCCCCAAGGGTATGGAGGGCATGATCTCCAGGGAGTCGACCAAGAGTTACGTGGATGGCCTGAACGGTCATCTGTACTATCACGGCATTCCGATCGAGGAACTGGCGGAGAACTCGACCTTTGAGGAGACGTTCTTCCTTCTCCTCTACGATCGTCTCCCCACTGAGGATGAACTGGCCGCGTTCAACGCCCGCATGGTCCAGCATCGCGACATACCGGACATGGTGTATGATGTCATCGCCGAAGCGTCCGATGTTTACGGGGCCCATCCGATGGCAGTGTTGCGAACGGCCGTGTCACTGCTGGGCATCTATGACGAGTCTGCTGAGGACGAGACGGATGAGGCGCACGAGCGCGTAGCCATCAAGATCACATCCAAATTCGGGGCGATTGCCGCAGCTATTGGGCGAGGTCTTCAAGGTCTTCCCGCAATACGCCCGCGTGCTGATCTGTCCCATGCTGCGAACTTCCTGTGGATGTTGACGGGCGAGGAGCCTGATCCGTTCGATGCCAAAGTGATAGATCTGATTCTCATTCTGCACGCCGATCACGGTTGTAACGCGTCAACTTTTGGTACTTTGGTTGCGCAGTCGACGCTCAGCGATATGTACTCGGCGGTCGTGGCCGGCATTTCCACGCTAAAAGGCCCGCTGCACGGCGGGGCGAACCAGCGGGTTATGGCGATGCTGGAGGACATCGGTGGACCCGAAGAGGTGGAAGCATGGCTGGATGATGCGCTGGCCAAGCGGAAGAAGATCATGGGCTTTGGCCACCGCGTCTACAAGGCCATGGACCCGCGTGCGGTCATTCTGCACAACTATGCGGAGGAGGTCACACGCCGCGCTGGAACCGAGGGATGGCTGGAGATGGCCGAAGTGATTGAGAAGCGCATGATCGAGAAACTGGGCGCCAAGGGCATCTGGCCCAACGTCGACTTCTTCTCCGGCGTTGTCATGTCGTCGATGGGCATTGACTCCGGCCTGTTCACGCCGATCTTCGCTCTGTCGCGTGTGAGCGGCTGGACGGCCCACGCGCTGGAACAGTTCCGCGACAACCGCATCTACCGGCCGCGCTTCGTCTACGTCGGTCCCGCCGAGGCACACTGGGCGCCATTTGGCGAACGAGACGGCGCCTAGCCAAAGCCTATACCTCCGCAGCGTTGCCCACGACGCCAAAAATGACACCAGGGCCGGAGCTCGACTGATCTCCGGCCCTGATGTCAACATCCCCGTCAGCGGCTTGCATGCTCTTCCCCATGGGAAGGGCATCGAGCGTCAGCGTGCAAACGTGACAACCCCGCGAACGTTCTTGCCGGCCAGCATGTCAGCATAACCCTGGTTGATCTCATCCAGGGTGTAGGTGTTGGTCACGAGTTCATCAAGCTTCAACTGACCGTGTCCGTACATGCTGAGCAGTTTCGGGATTTCCACCTGGGCATTGCTGGTGCCGTACAACGTTCCCATGAGCGTCTTCTGGGATAGCACCAGGCTCAGCGGACTGATAGGCAGGCTGTCGGCGGTGGCCGGCGTCAACCCAATCACGACCACGGTCCCCAGTTTCGCCGTAGCCGCGTATGCCTGGCTGATGGTTTCGGGACTTGAAATCGCCTCGAACGCGAAATCAACGCCGGCGCCATCGGTTATCTCCATCACCTTGCTGACGACGTCGGTCTTGTTTGCGTTGATGGTGTGGGTGGCCCCGAACGACTTCGCCCATGCCAGTTTCCGGTCCACGACGTCGGCCGCGATGATGGTGCTGGCGCTGGATGCCCTGGCCCCTTGAATGACATTCATGCCGACGCCTCCCGCTCCGATGACTAAAACGCTGCTGCCCGGTCTCACCCCGGCCCGGTTCACGGCTGCACAGAAGCCGCCCACCACGCCACATCCGACCAGGCAGGCTACTTCCAGTGGGTAGCGCTCGTCAATCACGCACACGGAGTCCTGGTTAACAACGGCGTACTCGCTGAAGGCTCCCAGCAGGCAGAACTGACCGACATCCTGGCCCTGTCGGTTGTGCAGCCGGAAGGCGCCATCCAGTTGAGGTCCCCTGGCGATGTTGGCGCTCAGCACGCAGGCATGGGTCATTCCCGATACACAGAAGTGGCATTTTCCGCAGGACGGAATGAACATCAGGACAACGTGGTCGCCCGGCTGGATGCGCGTGACTCCCGGTCCAGCCGCTTCCACAACGCCCGCGCCCTCGTGCCCCAGCACCATGGGCCGCATGCCCACGGGGCGGTCGCCGGCCATGACGTGGTAGTCGGAGTGACACAGGCCCACGGCCGCCATCTTCACCAGCACCTCGCCGGCCTGCGGCTCGTCAAGCTCCAGCTCTTCGATCACCAGCGGCTTTCCGGGTTCATACGAAACAGCAGCTTTTGTCTTCATTATCTTCCTCTCCCTTGTGCTGGCTCATCACCTTGGCGGTCATGGCTCGTTATCACGTGAATTGTGGTATCAGATGTTCCAGTGCCACGATAAGGCGGTCAATGTCGGCTTGCGTGTTGTAGCCCTGGACAGACACTCGTATGAATTGCTGCTCATTCCACTGAACGCAGGGGACCTCGACACAGTATTCCTCATAAAGGCGTTCTTTGAACGCCGGCAAATCGTGGATGGTGGGAAGTGGCGCGATCGCCATCTGATGGTAGAACCCCCTGTCGTGGGGATAGAGTGGAGCAAGCCCCGTCAGGTCACAGATTCGTCGCACCGCCTGACCAACCAGGGTGTGGCAACGCCGGCGCACGGCCGGCCAATTGTGCTCCTTCTGGAACTGGATGGCCGCCGGCACGGATAGAAACGCCGACGGATCCATTGTGCCCCACCATTGCAGGTTATCGAGATACCGGGACCCCGTGGTGAACGTGGCGTCTTCGCCCCACCCCCAGCTAACAATCAGTGGCTCTATGAGCTCTTGCCGATCGTGATCAGTGTAAAGAAACGCAGAACCTTTCGGGGCCGAGAGCCATTTGTGACAATTACCGGCGTAGAAGTCCGCCTGAATTGCTGCGAGATCGACCGCTATCTGGCCTGGGGCATGGGCGCCATCAACTACGGTGAGGATGCCGGCCTCGCGCGCTCGCCGGCAGATTGTCTCCACAGGCAGGTGCAACGCCGTCGCCGAGGTAATGTGGCTGATGAAGATGACTTTGGTGCGGGGTGTGACCCCGCTCCACACCTGCTCCACGATCTCATCGGACGATGTCGCCGGGAGCGGGATTGGCTGATGCACGTAGGATGCACCGGTCTTGCGACTGATGAATTCCCAGGCGTTGTCGCAGGCTCCATATTCATGGTCGGTGGTCAGAATCTCGTCCCCACTGTCCAGGTTCAGAGAATGGGCTACGACGTTGATCCCGAAAGTCGCATTCGGCACGAAAGCGAGATCATCCGCACGAGCGCCAACGAAGTCTGCCAGGGCCTGCCGTGCATGTCTGAGGTGATCGAACAGCTCGGTGGCCAGGAAACTTACCGGTTGGGCCTCTACTCTTCGCTGCCACGCCTGATACGCCTCGAAAACGGGGCGGGGCGTGGCGCCGAAGGAGCCGTGGTTCAGAAAGACAACCTCGGGGTCCAGCAGGAACAGGTTTTTGAGGGATGGCATTAGCTTTTGGACGCCTCGGCGACGACGGTGATGCCGGCACAGGTGCCCGATGCTTCTTCGAGAAACTCTCGGATGTCCTTGCACACGACAGCGTGGTCGCCGGCTAACACGACACGGATGAGGTTCTCGGTAGTCATGTTCTCCATTATGGTGTTCAATTGTACACCTTCTGGGTGATTCAGGCCAGTTTGATGAGGTGCTACTACTCAGGCCGGCCTCGGCGAGCAATGAATGATACTGTTGGCAATTCTATGTCAAGTTGAGCAGATTGTGCCCGATGGCTGTCTTGCTTGCCGGCGGACCGGTCGGGCATGATGAAGTTTCAAGAATTCATCGGGCCGCCGCCGCGCCCATGTCATTCCGAACGGAGCGCTAGCGGAGTGAGG
>JBHHTZ010000151.1:0-7838 GCA_046753605.1 Anaerolineae bacterium | reverse complement strand
TCAGGGCAATCGCCGCCGCCACATAACCGCGTACTTCAAGCCATACATCGCTCATTGTGTACCCACCTCCCGCATCGACTCGATGCGACTCCCTGGATTTCCCTCTCATTGCCCCTTCCGGCCCGCTTCCCACTCATCCAGAGCGGTCAAGCCACCGCGTCAGTGATGCTCCTCAGTCTCCCGGCCCAGGATTCGCCCCACCACGTGGGGAATGGCTCGCATCTCTCACCCAGGCACCGCCAGAGCGCCTGCCAGGAGGAAAGATACGCCAGCCACCCCGGTGACGTACGCCAGCAGCAGGAAGAGGAGCAGCCCCAACGGCGGTCCCCACCAGCTTGAATACCACGCCAGGTTGAAGATCACCGCCGCGATGGCCAGCGCCCCGAAGGCGATCTGGGGCCGCCGACCCAGATCACGACCAAGGGCAATCCCAACCACTTCGGGAAGCGCGTAGATGCTGAAAGCAACCCCAACCCACAACAGGAGATGCGTTGGAATCCTCAAACTGACATAAGCTGGAAAGTTGATCAGCGTCACGATGAAGAAGTAGAGCAGGACAACCCCGGCAACAAACCGAACCCCTCTTCCAAGAGGCCCCGGCCGTGGGAAAGTCCCAGACTTCTCAATGTTAACCGTCATCATCACCCCCTTGCTGACGGGTATTCATCTCCCCACGCAACTCAATTCGACGCCGGCTGGTCATCCATCACCTGAGTTGGGTAATAAGGAGACACGGCCTTGGCAAGCTCTTCGGCCGTCACCTGGGTAGGGTCGTAAACGACCCAGCCTCGCCCCTCTCGCCAGTTGATGTTGGCCTCGGTTACACCAGGCTGCTGAAACAGGATGCTGCGCACGGCAGCCGCGCAGCCACTTCAGGTCATGCCCTGGATGGCCAGCGCTGCCCGGCGCTGGCCGGCCACTTCGCCCACCGGAGCATCAGCCTGCGCCGGCGCAGGGGCCGCCGATTCGACCTCCGGTGGAGAGACAGCGGCCATGTCCGGCTGGGCGCTCGTGCTCTCCTTATCCGCGATGTCCTGATCATCAGAAGGTGCGATAACCGGCGCAACTTCTGTGACCTGGGCCGGGAGCGCCGCCGGCGCATAGCTGTCGCCCTTCTTCGCCGGCTGGCTCTCCGCTGCGGCAGGGGTCAGCGAGCGGTACACCAGCGTGGGTGTGATGTACGTCAGGACTCCGTAGCTCACCCCGAAGCTCAACAGCGCTGCCGCCGGGAACAGCCACTGGTTTCGTCGATACTGGGCCGCGTCGCAGGTCTGCCGGCTGCGTCGCAGCGCCAGCCAGACGCCGGCCACCATGAACACGCCACCCACGCCCAGGAAGTAGGGCCGATACTTGAACATGCTGAACAGAAACGTAGCGCCGGTCAATCCAAACAGCGCCGCCACCGTAGGCCCCAGGCAGCACAGGCTGGCGATCAGCCCGCCTCCCAGACCCCAGCGGGTGCCTGTCCCGCCCTTCAAAGAAAGTTTCGCCATGCCATGATCTCCTTGCACAAATTGAGCTGTCCCGAGAAGCTCGTGACATCAGGTGAATTACGCAATACGCAACACGTGGCTAGATAGCTGGATGGCTGGATGGCGGAACACTCAGCCATCCAGCTATCCAGCCATCTATTCTCACACGACCGACCTTAGCAATCCTCCCAGCGTCAGCCAGTAGTAGACGATGTAAGCGCCGGCCACGATCAGCAGGATGGCGCTTACGGTCTTCACGTAGGGCAGTCCCCGGCGTATGGTCCCGACCACGGCCTCTTTGAACAGCGCCATGCCTAATGTGAGCAGCAGGATCACAAAGCCCATTCCCAGAGCGTACATAACGAACTGGAAGCTGGCCCCCAGAAAGCCGCTTGCTGCTACGGTGCCCCCCACCACGGTCAGGAACACAGGCAAGGTGCAGCTCAGGGAAGCCAGGCCATAGCTCAGCCCAAAGAGAAAGTAACCCTTCACACTGGTCTGATTGGGTCTGCCGACTTCGGCGGCCAGCCGGTCTCCAACACCCAGGTACAGGTTCCCGCCGCCGAGGATCCAGGCCCCTGTTCCGACCAGCAGCACGCCGATGGCCAAACCCACCCACGGCATATACCCGATTATCGCCCGGGCGCCGGCGCTGATCAGCAGGCCGGCCACGCCGAACAGCAGAACAAAGCCGGCGGTGACGAGAACGCTCACCACCAACGCCTGGCCGACCCGTTGCAGCGTCGCCCCCTCCTGGCCCCTTGCATCGCCGGTACCCAGGTATAGCCCCAGGTAGGCCGGCAGCATGGCGAAGCCGCACGGGTTCACCGTCGCCACCATGCCGGCGCCGAAGGCGTAGCCCAGTGGGATCAGATCCGCCGCATTGCCCAGGAAGGTGTTGGAAGCTGCGACCATGGACTCAACGAAGCCGGTCACTGCTCCCACCCCTGTGCCGGTAAGAAGGCCACCTACCGCGGCGACCAAAAGGGCGAGTAGGGCGATCCCTACTGATATGACCACCGAGCGCCAGCGACGCGCCTGTTGGTCAACGCCGGACACCTGTGCCGGTGCAGGTGTCCGGTCTACAGGGATGTCCATGGATCTCTGGCTAACCTGGGTGTCCATAACATGATCCTCCTCTATCTTGATTGAAGGCTGGAATTCAGCTCACTCTGCATCTGTTGAATCAATCTGGCCCGTTGCTGGCAAATCTGGATGGCCTGATCGATGGCTGCCAGCGCTGCCTGGGGCGCATCGGTCCGAATGTGCACCAGGCAGATCTGTTGATACTCCAACACGTTCTGCGCGCGGGTCAGCAGGGCTTGCGCGGCCTCCGGTGACAGGTTCTGAAGCTCTCGAATGGCGATGCCCGTCTCCTCCAGCATCACCGCCAGGGTGACTTGATCTACCGGCTGACCGCGATGGGCCAGGGCGACGATCTCGTTGGCCCGGCGCTCGGCAAAGGTCAGCCGCAGGGCTGCCTTCTGCTGCGGATCAAACGTGATGCGCAGTTGCACCTGCTCGGCGGCCCGTTTGACCGGGTACAGCGGGCTTCCGGGCAGGCTCTCGGCCGACACGGTGACGCTCCCCATGCTGAGGATCACGGCTGCCAGCACCACCACAGCCACCTGGGCCACGCGCCACGCCAGCCTGCCTGGCCACCTCGCCGGCACCGGCCAACGCAGCGATGGCCATCTCGGTCGCACTCGTTCGGTCGCCCGCTTGGCCTGGGCAACCCGCCGCACCAACGCCTGGGTTTCGGCCAACGCCGTGGCCGGCGGCTCCGGCCGCGGCAGCTCGCGGATGGCCTGCGCCAGTTGCACCAGCGAGGTCAATTCGCCGGCGTGTTCCGGATGGGCAGCCACGCATGACTCGACGGCTGATTCGTCCGCCGGCATCTGCTCGATACATTCGTTTAGAGCTTCTTCTATCTTCCGGGACATGGCAGGTCTCCCTGGCCTGTTTGCCACAAACGCTCATGCCATCTGCCTTTGATGGCAACATCTGAATCCTCGTCATCGAAGTCCGTTTCATGAGGGTATACGCACGAGGTGGCGAAAACATACGCTGGAAGCGGAAACGTAGTTATTCACCTGCTCCCGCTGGATTGTCAAATCCGGCGGCTCAACAGCCCACAATGATGCAAAACGGCTGCCTGCGGCCTGAACTTGGCGATCCAGGCCGAGCCAGGTGAACAGTTGCGCGGGGACTTCCGTTCGGCAAGGTCTCCTGACCGCCTCCACACAGGGCCTCGGTTGGGCGACCTTGCCGAACATCGGGGGTATTTTCAGTAATGCTCCACTCTCCGCGTTTCTGCAAACGATGATCACTGATGTCAATTCAAACAACGTACACGTCTGCGCGGGTGAGCGGCAATTCGGCAACCCCGTTGCGGCTCTTCGACAGCAGCGCCTGGAAGACGTTGATCCGCCCCACCTCGAAGCCGTAGGCCGAGGCGGCCATGAACAGCCGCTAGGTGCGATAGGTGCGCTCGTCCTTGAGGCGCACCGCCTCGGCGTGATGCGATTCCAGGTTGCGCACCCAGTGCCGCAACGTGAGGGCGTAGTGTTCGCGCAGGCTCTCCACGTCACGTACCTCGAAGCCGGCCCTCTCAGCCACCGCCAGCGCATCGCTGATGGGCACCAGCTCGCCATCGGGGAAGACGTAGCGCTGGACGAACTGGCCGCGCTGCAGCAGGCGGCGGCCCAGCCGGCCAGGCGCCTGCCCCGGCTGAGCGGCGATGCCGTGGTTGAGGAACAGTCCTCCCGGACGGAGGAGTCGGAACGCCTGTTGGAAGTAGGCCGGCAGCTTGTCGCGCCCGACGTGCTCGAACATGCCCACGCTGGCGATCTTGTCGAAGGGCCTGGCCGGGTCCAGGTCGCGGTAGTCGCGCACCTCAATCCGCGCGCGGCCGGCCAACCCGGCACGCGCAATCCAGTCCTGGCCGTACTCAGCCTGGGGCCGGCTGAGCGTGATGCCGATGGCCTGCACACCGTACTTTTCGGCGGCATACACCACCAGCCCACCCCAGCCGCAGCCGATGTCCAGCAGCCGCTCGCCCGGCCGCAGCCGCAGCTTGCGGCAGATGTGCTCGAACTTGGCCGCCTGAGCAGCGTCCAGGTCCGCTTCGGGGGTCTGAAAGTAGGCGCACGAATAGGCCATCCACCGGCCAAGAAAAAGCGCGTAGAAGTCGTTGCCGACGTCGTAGTGGTACGTCACCGCCGCGCGGTCGCGCCGGCGGGAGTGACGCAGGCCCCGCAGCCGGGCCGGCCGGCGACCTTCCCGGAAGACCTCGGGCGGGTCGGTGGCCGGCAGGGCCACGACCTGCCGCACCAGACGCAGCCAATCGCCAGGAGCGAGTGAGTCGAACTCTGCCGTCAGGCTCATGGCGGCGATGATGTCCCCTTCGATGTCGAAGTCGCCGCGTAGATACGCCTCGGCCAGGGTCAGTTCGCCCGGCGGGATGAGCATGCGCCGCAGCGCACCGGGGTGATTGAGCACAAGTGTGAAGCGGGGTTCTGATCCCTCGTCAGCGGGGAGTGTCTGTCCGTTCCACAGGCGGATAGCGAAATCGCGCCGGCTGTGTGACCCGAAGAGTCGTGCCAACACCGCACGCGTTGTGCTAATAGCGGAACTCTGAGCACTTGAGGTTATTGAGTGGGCCGATTCGGTGATGGTCATGATGTTTCCCTCCTTTCTTGCCTGGTTTCCAGGGGGCTAGCATGAAGGTTACAACAAGGAATCAAGGGAGATTGGTTGCTGGTGGAGGCTCAAGCGAGTAGGCTGCGCATCGCCTTGATCGGTCAGCCGTTACGGGGAGGCTATATGCGCGAGGGCTACATCAAGGGCTTATCCCAATACCTTTCAAATAACAACCGAGGAGTGAGCACGCCTACGTGCGAACGGCATCTGGGGATGCCTTGCTCCTCTTATTTGAAAGGTATTGGGGCTTATCCGAAAGCCGTCGGTTGAGTGGGCGCAGCCTGTATCGAATCTCGCCTGCGCTACTCTTCCACCACGGCCTGCCGGCCCTCTTCGGGCTGCTTTGCCAGGGCGGCCTTCAATCAGCCGGCACAGCAACTCAACATCGCCACATCCTTCTCGAACGTCTGTGCCGCCAGCTTCAGCCCTTCCGCCAGCGTCAGGTACGGGAACAGCGTGTCGGTCAGGTCGTGCACCGTGATGCCGAATCGGATGGCCAGCACCGCGATCTGGATGATCTCGCTGCCTTCGTGGGCCAGCACGTGGGCCCCCAGCAGCCGATCGGTGTCGCCGTCGGCCACCAGCTTGATCAGGCCCCGCGTGTCTCGCGCTGCCAATGCCCTTGGCACATACTCCAGCGGCAGCACGCTGGTTCTCACGTTGTATCCCGCCTCTACCGCCTGCGCCTCGGTCAGGCCGACGCTGGCCACCTGGGGATCAGTGAAGGTGACCTTGGGCAGTGCCGTCGTGTCGTAGACCCGGCCGGCCCCGGTCAAGGCGTTCTCCGCTGCCAGCCCGCCGCCGTAGGCCGCCACGTACACGAACATGTCCCGCCCCACGACATCGCCGGCCGCGTACACATCGGGGTTGGTGGTCTGCAAGAACTCATTCACCACGATAGCGCCGCGTCGATCTACCTCGACACCGGCCTCCTCCAGCCCTAGCCCCGCTGTGTTAGGCCGCCGGCCCGTCGCCACCAGCAGCTCCTCGGCCGCGAAGGTGGCCTCTGTCCCGTCAGACAGCTTCACCTGCAGCCGATATTGTCCGCCCCTGCGATCTACCCGCTGCGTTGAAGCGCCGGTCACGATGGTCATGCCTTCGTCCTGCAGATAGCCGGCCAGCGCCTGGCTGATCGCCTCGTCCTCGAAGGGCACGATGCGCTCCAGCAGCTCGATGACCGTCACGTGGCTGCCGGCTCGCGCATAGACCTGCGCCTGCTCCAACCCGACAGCGTTGGCCCCCAGCACGATCATCGACCGCGGCACGTGGCGCAGATCCATGGCCGTGGTGCTGGTCAGATAGCCGGCCTCCTTCAGCCCCGGAATGGGCGGCGCCCAGGGGCTTGCTCCCGTGGTGATCACGATCTTGCCGGGCCGGTAGACCTCGCCGTTGATCTCGACTGTGTTGCCGCCGGCGAGCCGCGCCCGACCCTGGATATAGCTCACGCTGGGGTAGGCATCCAGCACGTCCCAGTACTTGGCCTGGCGCAACTCTGCGACCAACTCATCCTTGTGGCCGATCACCTGGGACCAGTAGAGCTGGCCGGGCGTGGTGTTCACACCCCGGAAACGGCTGCCCGACGCCTCGAAGTATTTCTCGGTGGCCCGAATCAGGGTTTTGCTGGGCACACAGCCGACGTTGACACAGGTGCCGCCAATGGTGCTGGCCTCTACCAGCGCCACCTGGTGGCCCAGTTCGGCCGCCTTGATGGCTGCCCCGAAGCCGGCCGAGCCGGCGCCGATGATCATCAGGTCATATTGGCCGTCGCCGCTGGAGCGCTGGACATTCCCGTCCGGCCTGTCCCCTCGACGGGCTCGGGACGGCGCATGAGCCCTGTCGAAGGGCTGTAGCGCCCGTCGCGCCTCCACTGCCGCGTTGTAGCCGGCCTGCTGAACTGCCCCGACCAGCGCCTTCGACGGGACGTCCGCGCCGGCGACGAGCTCCGCCCGGCCTGAGTCCCAGCCCGGCACGTGGGTCTGGATGACGCCGGGCACGCCGGCCAGCGCCTTTTCTACATGCGCCGCGCAACTATCGCAGGTCATGCCAATGATCCGCAAAGCAACCTTCTGCTCATCTTCCACGAATCCTGTGACCTCCATCTAATCCTTATCGCTCGTTGATACCCATGCCCCCCAAGGGCATAGGTATCAACAGTATACCACGGTTGTGAGGAGTTGTCAAGTGCCCTCCAGGGGGAGAGTATAGCGCAAAACTGTGGGGAAACTTCCGCCATTCCATGTTTGGGACATTTTCCACCAGATGTGGGGGTTTCACCCCGTTTCTCCCCACCAGATATTGCCCTTGCCATTGGCTGAATGGCTTGAGTGCTTGTCCCCACAGTTTTGCGCTATACTCCCAGGGGGATATGAACGCCCGCCTTGCTCAATCGTGCCCCTGCACCCGTATCTCTCATCCCCAATCCACGTTATAGACAGCGGTACAACTACTACGATTGGTAGTAGTACTTTTTCTGACCCAAAGTCTTACGCCTCGTAAGATGAATCCAGCTCTTGAAACAAGGAGGAATGAGCATGAGCACTCAAACCCAATCCAGTGCCGGCGGAATAGACATCCGCCTGGACAAACGCCTTTTCTACGGCTGTCTGGGTGTGTTTGCGTTTCTTCTGGCAGTCGCCCTGATCTTCTTCGTGGGCCTGCGACTCG
>JBHHTZ010000150.1:0-7841 GCA_046753605.1 Anaerolineae bacterium | reverse complement strand
GTTCGGCGTCGGCGGCGACGAAGGTGAGGTTGGTCTGGCTGCGTGCGCGAGACAGCCGGCGCGCGGTGTCCAGGGTGGCCGGCGTCAGGTCTGCGCCGATGACCTGACGAACGTGGGCGGCGAAGCGCAGGGCGGTGTGGCCGGCGGCCGTCGCCACATCCAGCACCAGGTTCGCCGGCTGGGGTTGCACCAGATCCACCATGCGCCCCAGACTCTCGCCTCGGGCGTGGACGGCGCTGGTGGCGTAGCGGTCGGCGTGGGCGCCGAATTGCTGCTGAACGCGGGCTTTGGTCTCATCGGCCGGGGGCCGCTGTTTGGAGGTGTTGTCGGTCATGGAACTGCTCAGCCTCTCGTCGTAACTGTCGCCCTGAATTGATGAAGTATCGCCGGCCCGCCTGGGGCTGAACCCTCAGGCTAATTCAACAAAGCCCTGCGGGCTGTTTCCAGCCCCGCAGGGGCTTCGTTGGGTTAGCGCGGGGCCTTTACGCGCGGTCGGCTGCCTCCGACGCCCGTACCTATTCTGCAAAAATGCTAGATGGCTCGTTGGCTTGCAGAGTGCCCAGCCACCTGTGCCGGTGCAGTCATCCAGCCATCTAGCCAACCAGCCAACTATTTTCGGAGCAGTGATCAGAATCCGAATACTGGTCACTGTTCCCAGTAGCATACCGATTCGTGGTACACCCCCTTCTCCAGGTCTGCCGGATCGGGCAGGGAGCTTTGCTCGGCGAAGGACTGGGCCTCTTCCACATCGGCCGTTACCCGCTGGTTGATCTCTTGTTGGGTCGCCGGCGTGAGGATGCCACGTTCCTGCAGCGCCTGCTCGTAGCGGTGGATGGGGTCTTTTTGCGCCCACTCCTCCAGCATTTCGGGGGGTACGTATTCGGCGTTGTCGTGGGCGGCGTGGCCGCGCATTCGCATGGTCTTGCATTCGATAAGCGTGGGACCATCGCCGCGGCGCGCTCGCTCTACCGCTGCCTCGGTGGCCTCGTACACCGCCAGCACGTCGTTGCCGTCCACCACCACGCCGGGGAAGCCGTAGCCGGCGGCGCGGTCGGCGATGTCCTGGACGGCGAACTGGCGCGATGTGGGTGTGGAGTAGGCGTATTGGTTGTTCTCGGCGATGAGCACGACCGGCAATTGGAAGACGCCGGCAAAGTTCAGTGCCTCGTGCCACTTGCCCGTGCTGGTGGCCCCGTCCCCGAAGATGGTCATCGCTACGCGCGGTTCCTCCCGCAGGCAGAACGACAGCGCCACGCCCACGGTCACAGGCAGCGAGTCGGGGATCATGCTCACGAAGCCGATGATCCCCAGGCTCAGGTCCCCCAGGCCGTGCATGTTCCCGTCTCGCCCTCGGGATGGGCCAGTGACCCGACCCAGATGCTGAGCCATGATACGCTGCGGAGTCATGCCTCGCACCAGGTAGGAGCCCATGTCGCGGTGCATGGGCGCCATGACATCCTGGGGACCCAGAGCGTAGGCTGTGCCGACAGAGACGGCCTCGTGGCCGCGCTGGGAGAAGGCGGCTCCCAACACCTTGCCCTGATTGTAGAGGAGCATCAGGCGGTCGTCCACAGCCCGCGTGAGCCGCATCCAGTAGTAGATGTCCAGGAGTTGGTCGTTGTCGAGTTCCACGCATGCTCCTTTCAGTGATTGCGGTGGTGCTACTGTGAATACTGCCGTAGCGCGAGATGGCATCTCGCGTTACGTCCGTTAATGTCAGGTGATAAACTCCACGATCATTTGCGCCGCCCAGGCTGCGAGAGGCAGAAGGGTTGACGCCACGAGATTGCGGAGCATGTCAGTGGTGTATGGCCACTCCGGGGCATCCTCGATCACTTTCTGGTAGGCCAGCCACGCATTAATGGCATCCGAAAAGGCTTCCATGTCCTGCAACTGCGCCTTGTCCGTCCGTTCTTTCAATTCCTGGTACATCGCCGATAAGTTGTGGCGCACCAATTGCAGCTCCAGCTCTTTGGCATCAGCCATGACGCGATGAGTGCTCATCATGTTGAGGAAAAAGACGAGAACCGGTGTCAGAATGAGGGAGCCGTAGATCATGATCCCCTGTGGGGTGAGAACCTGTCTCGGATCTGAATAGAACATGAGCAGGCTCAACGTAGCACCAACAATGAATGCAACCGACGTGGCCAGACTCATTTGGGCGATAGGTTCGAGGGGTGTCGGGTCGAACACATTGATGGCCAGCGGTTGCCGATGCAACTCGCCAAACAGCCTGGTGTCGGCTAATGAGCCGTGGATCAGCCATCCGAGCAAACCAAACAGGAACACAGATGCGAGGAGAACCTGCACGTGGGTCCAGAAGGCCTCGCCCTGCCAGGTCCAAGGTGGGTTGATCAGGACGCCGAAGAGGGCGCCGGCGGCGAGAGCTACCCATTCACGCCGTCTACCCTGCTGAGAGGTCTCGGTTACCAAACGATCGAAACCTCTGTCGTCCATACTCACCAGCGGGCGAAAAGCCTCGATTGCTCTGTCGGTGAATGGTGTCAGGATGCGACTGACAAACAGGGTGTACACGATCAGGACGGGGTAGCCGAGGAGTTGTAGCAGGTCTCTATGGTCGGACAAGCCGGCCAGGTTACTATCCAGGTATGAAGCCCCAAACAAAAGCAGCACAAACGCCAGACCGATAGCGGTAATGGCGCGCGGCTGAGATAACCGGTCGATGTATCGTTCGAGCGAAGTGAGAGGCACAGTCGTCGTGGATTCGGTTGCCATGATCTTGACCGCCGCCCTTCACTTGTTCCTATCTTCCCAATCCGGAACTTCCTCCTCTACGCACCACAAGAACGTAAACACCCCCGTCGGCCCGAAGTTCTTGAACCGCCCGGCGAGTTCTTTGCGCCGGCGGGCATACGGCCAGTCATCCATGGAGCGCAGAAAGGCATGAAAGGAGCCATACTCGTCGATGAGGCGCTGGAACTCCTGGGCATTCTCGATGGTCGCGGCAATCTTCCGGCCGTTGCGCACGATGCCTTCATCGCCCAGCAGCCGGTCAACATCCCGATCGTCGTAGGCTGCCACTTTGTCGATGTCAAAGCCGTCGAAGGCTCGTCGAAAGTTGGGCCACTTGTTGTTGATCACCTGCCAACTGAAGCCGGCCTGGAACACCGCCTTGGTCAACTGCTCGAAGTAGCCGTTGTCGTTGGCCGGCTTTCGCTGGGGTGGGATTTCGTATCCGGGCATAGATACCTCCTTCAGATCACTTCTGACGAACGCCTTGCTGCCAGGCAGTCCCTTGTCAGTAGACAGCTACCCTCATAGAACTGAAGGCTATCAGTCTTGTCGATGGCAGCCGGCTCGCTCCACTATTTCCGCTCCGCTATTTGTCTCTCCCAAGCTTCCCTTACAGCGCGTTCAATCTCCACCGAAGATGCCTCATACCGAGTGAACTCGCCTATGTTGTCCTGATTAACATGAAGCTGCCCTTCTCCTTCACTGCCTCGGTGCTGTCCAGGCGAGAAGTATCTATTGTTCTCAACCTCGCTCGAACTCATAATCCAGTACCGGATTCTGTCTCGCCAAACAGCAATCCAAATAAACACGTCGCAACAGTAGGGTTTAAGCTGCTGAAAGTTCATGTCAAAAGGCCGACGTGAATCCGACAGCAACGCTTTGACGTATAGTGGCTCGTCACTTTCGAAGTCCACAGCCCTTGATGCTTTTACCTCAACTCTGATACCAGGATCTAGCCACAGGTCGTATTCTCCTGAGTAGTTCGGGTCCAGTCTCTTGGACGGTCTCTTGAAGGCTGGAACCAACTCTTTGAGGTGTCCAAGTGCCCACCGGTCACCAAAACCACGAGGCGCGGAGATCTCAAAGATGTACAGATAGAGATTGCGGTCAATGTATCTATCTCTCAATTCGGTATACTCGTCCAAGGTCAGTTTGCCACGGCCAAGCAATGTGGAAATGATGTACTCATACTCATTGAAGGGGTACACTGAAACTAAATCCTCCAACCTCCCTCGAAAACCCTCGGCGTCTTCGAGGCGGTCAATCAAGCGATCTAACTCCTGGCGCAATCTTTCCATCTGATCTCGTACTCCTCAATCGAACAATGATAGCTGTTCCCGTTCAGACGTTATTAGGTCACCATCGGTAGCGACTCCTGCCGATAGTTCGAGGCTGACTTCAGTTTCAAACGGGTTTCCATATTGCCAGCCAGTCTTCCCGTATTGTCGTAGTCTTTCCAACCGCCGTATGGTTATCTCACAGAATACCGGGTCAATATCCATCGTATAGCACTGTCGCCCATGAATCTCTGCGGCCAAGAGCGTGGTGCCTGAGTGTGCGAAGAAATCCATAATCAAGTCCCCTTGCCTGGAACTGGCTTTGATTATTCTCTCGATTGCCTTGAGGGGCTTTTGGGCATAGCAACCAGAAACATTTTCCTCGATACGATAGAACACTTGCTGAATATCGACCCAAACATTGCCGGGTCTGATAGTATCGGAGCGACTACGCTCCAGGTTCTCCCGGATGGCTCCCCCCACTTTCTTGTAGTAACCCCGAAGAATCTTGGGAATCTCGGTATATTGAACATTAAAAGTGGGGTTGCCTTTAGTGTAGTACAGCAACTCCTGTCTGATGGCCATCCAGTTTTTCTGAGTTCCGTAGCCTCTCTGGTTCCTGAGTGTAATGAGACTCCGAGACGATACCGGGAACTCGCGCATCATGAACATAAACTCCGGCAATGGCTGGAAGTGGTTGTTCTGGTCAGCACCCAACCAAACATACAAAGAGCTATCGTCCTGCAAGCACTGCAGGGTGTTTTCAACCCACTTTCGACACCATTGAATGTATTTGGATGTGGTTCTTTCTTCAAAAGCCACCAGATTGTACGGGGGATCCTGAATAGCAAGAGAGGCCAGCCGGCTGTTCATCAGGGCGCGAACATCTTCGATGCTCGTGGCATCCAGGCAACCTACCCGATGCTGTCCTTCTGGATCAATCCAGACGTCACCGTGGGACAGCCGGCAATACGGGAGTAGCCTCTCCCGTACCTCCGGATGTTTGTCCAATCGTGGTAGTGGATTCTTATGCATAAGGATACCTCATCATCCCAGCAACCTGTTCCATTGCAGCTCTATCTCGACATCTGTGAGGTCGCTGCCTAACATCCATCCCAGCATGGTAGCACAACCCTCGCAGAATCTGAAGCTGTCGGTCTGGTCGATGGTAGCCGGCCGCTCCCACTGCCGCGCCGCCCCTGCTCGCTCTGGCGCCAGCACCAGAATTGCGTCGTGGGTTAGCGCCCTCAGGTTGGAAATGTGGACGGATACCGGGTTCTCCGAATGAACCACGTACCGGTTCAACAGCACGAAATGTGCATGTTTTAGCGCCAACGTCAGCGCGGCCCAACCTCTGGGATTCCAGTGATGAAACGTGAAGATGAGCCGGCCCCCGTCTTTGCGCAAGACGTGATGGCACTCGGCAAAGATCGCACTCAGCACCTCGGTGTACTGCCCCTCACCGCCGGTGTGAGGCTCGACGGCCGATTCTGACAGGTCATAGTCCCACTGGACATCCGCCGGGAACAGGTGTTTGAGCCAGACGCGGAAAAAGGCCGCCAGGTCGCTGTACTGCACGCTGTCGAAATACGGCGGGTCCGTGACGACGTAATCCACGCTGTCCGCATCCAGGTCTAGCGAAGCGGACGAGCCCTGGATGAGCAGAAAACGTCGAGTCCCTGAGCGCAGGCTGGCAGCGTGACTGACTTCGGCGCCGACGTCAACCTCACCCCGCAGAGTCACTGTGCGGGAGGTGCCGTCTTTGATGATCCGCTCCTTCGGCTGCAAGGCCCACTGGCGAGCCCGACGAACGCGCGTGTGGAACAGGCTTTGAAGAGTGCCTGACGCTTTTTCAGGATCGAGCGGGTTGTTCTCCAACGCGGTGTAGGGGAACGAGTAGGCGTGATGAGAGAATTCGTCAAAGGCCGCTTCCAGATGGCTCAACGGAATATCGGACAGTGTGGCCCGGGCCTGCAGTACAGGGATCGGGTCGATGTCTGCGCCGATGACGTTGGCGCCCAGGCGAATCGCTTCGTGCAGCGTGGTGCCGCCGCCCATCATGGGATCGAGAATGATCTTGCCCTCGAGCCCACCCGGTGCATAATAGTCGCGTTGATGCTCATTTTCCACCAGATGCTTGAGAATCAGGCGAAACGTGCTGCCACAGCGCCGCGCCCACCATTTGTGCAGATAGGTGTTCGGGCGGTACAGGTGTTTGTTGTATGATTCGAGGCCGGCGATCACATTGGCGAAACCAACGTCGAACCTGGCATCAATGGGCACGCCCCGCGCATCGCTCAAAACACACGCCGAAGCAGACGCGAGGCTTAGTTGATACGAGACAGGCATGATCCTACCGATTCCGTTGCTATCAACATTCGTTGTCTCAGTGCATCTCGACGATCTCAGACTCAGCCTCTGGGTAGAGAGCATCGATCTCTTCCTGCAGGGCTATTGTGTGCTGGATAGCCGTCATGACGTGGCAGTATGTCTTGATCTCCTCCAGGCCCAGTTCGCGATCTTTGCGGTCCTTGAGCCACTTTTCGGCCACCTGGTAGCCGCCGATCTGGTATTCCCATACCTCCTGTGGCACCGGCGCAAAATACTGCGTCCGATTGACGTGGACTCGTTCCGTCCTGGGATCGTAGGCGAAGCCTTGGCTCTTGATGCGTGCCACGCGGTTATCGCCTTCGCCGTGGAAGCGGGCGCTGGGCGGGTCTAAGGCATCGGAGCGGAGCAAGTGCAGGTCTGCCAGCCGCCGGCCCAGGCCGGCCAACGTCGAGAACAGCTCGTGGTCGGTGGTGAAGGGCACGCGCGGGAAGTCGATCTTGAGGAATTCGGCGTACTTTTCGCGGTAGCTGGGTGCGTAGAGCACGGCGTAAACGTAGTAGAAGGTGTCTTCCGGCACCGGTTCCTCGCCGTAGGCCTCCGCCAGTGCCCCTACCACGCCTGCGTCGAGGTTGGGCCGGCGCTTGCCGGTTTCCAACAGGCTGAAGAGATCGTGCCGGTCGATATCGGGATAGAGATACAGCGGGAAGTGATAACCGCGCTCCCGTGTTCGATTGGAGATCATGCAATTGTCAGTGACAAGACCGCTGACAAAAGCATGAGCCCACGGCAGTGTAGATAGTTGCCTACACGTCACCAATGCGATGTTCCTATCCTCTGTGAGCATATGCCGCATTACTGTTTCACGTCCGAAATCTATGGCGTGATAGTGGTAAAAGAGCCAGCGATCGTCGAAGGGGCGGTAGAGGCACCTGGTGATCTTGTCTTCCCAAGCGCCGTCTTGTTGGATTTCTCTCCTTTTTTCGGCAAGCTTCCAATCACGATTGTCCCTGAGTTTGAAGGCCTTCCTCGCCATGTCGTCGGTCAAACTCGGGTCGCAGAATGTACGTATTCGTCGCTTGAGAGCTTCACGTTCCAGATCGATCGCGAAACTATCGCGTGATGTCACGATGCCCAAACTGTGAACTGGGAATAAGTCTGTCACTTGGGCGAACTGATTGTACCGATCCAGCGCAGCCTCATCGCGAGGCACAAACAAGTAGAACTTGGACTTTGGATTGATTTCCTGCCAATCAGTCGTGGTTGTGTCATGGGCATGCAGCCACTTGTATTTGTGGTCCCGCAGGCCCCAGAGGTCGGCGTGGAAGACCGTGGCTGTCGCGTTATCACCATCGGCGTGCTTCACGAAGAACGCAATCGCCACCCCCTGCCGGATGTCAAAGACGTTCTTATCTTGCGAACCGGCAGGCGCGGTCTCGCGCTTCAGGCTGTTGCCGTGCAGGTCCAGCACGTAAATCTCGT
>JBHHTZ010000149.1:0-7900 GCA_046753605.1 Anaerolineae bacterium | reverse complement strand
CTTCATGCCCGTGCGGGCGATGGCTGAGAAGCAGTGCGCTGTTACCGGATTATTTCCTCAATCTTCATAAGTCGTTACTACGGGCAGTCAGGGCGATGCCACTACCAGCATGGGCAGGTGGATGCGCCAGTGCGGGTCGAAGGCCGGCTCAAGCGGATCCGCCAGGCCCAGGAAGGCCGGCTCGTAGCCGGGGAACACCTCGTCCAACGCGTCGTTGCCCAGCCGCTGTTGCACGATTTCCGCCAGCACGTCCCGGTAATCCGTAGCCACAGCCAGATCACCCCGATCCAACTGCTCGTCCGCCAGACCGGGCCACGGGCCGTAGACCTGGCCACCCCGGATGCCGCCGCCGATGAGGAACATGCAGTTGCCGTGGCCGTGGTCGGTGCCGCGACTGCCGTTCTCCTGCACCCGCCGGCCAAACTCGCTCATCGTCACCACACAGATGCGCCCCATCTCATCCTGCAAGTCGGTGTAGAAAGCGCCCAGAGCCGCCGCCAGATTCTCCAGCAAGCCGGCCATGCGTCCACCCTCATACGTGCCCATCGATTCGTGGGTGTCCCAGCCGCCGGCGTCCACGCAAGCCACCTCCAGCCCGACATCGGCGCGGATCAACTGGGCCACCTGCCGCAGCCCCAGCCCGAACTCGTCTTCGGGGTACACAGCGCCGTGCTGCGGCTCGTACTGTAGGGGATCGGCGCTCTCCAGGAAGTCGATGGCGTTCAGGGTCTGCACGGCCTGCTGAGCCAGGGGCGTGCCGGCGCCGTCGCCGGCGGTGTAGAGCTGCGCCAGCGTGGTCTGCACCTGGGCGATCTCCCCCTCGCGCCCTCGCAGGTGGAAGTCGGCGATACTCTGCAGCGCCAGGGCCGGCACCGGTCCGCGTAGGCTGGTCTGGAGCATCGCGCCCATGCCCACTGCCCGGAACGGCGAATCATTCTCGGAGGCCAGTGTTTGCAAGTGCCGCCCGATCCAACCCGTACCGACCAGTTTCTCGCCTGGCGTGCCGCGCTCCATGTAGTCCATGGCGTCGAAGTGGCTGCGGGTGGGGTCTGGGCTGCCGGCGGCGTCCACAATCGCCAACTCCTTCGCCTGCCAGATGTCCAGCAGCGGAGCCATCGCCGGATGCAGCCCGAAGCGTCCATCCAGGTCCAGCACGGCGCTGTCGGGCACGGCAATGGTGGGCCGGCGGTCGTGATAGCCGGCCTCGATGTATGGCACGACGGCGCTCAACCCGTCCATGGCGCCTCTCAGAAAGATGCAGATCAGCACGTCGCCTCGGGAGGGCACATCCGGCGCCGCAAAAAACAGCCGGGGCATCCAATACGGCAGCGACAGCCCACCCAACGCCAAGACCCCCATTCGCTGAACGAAAGAGCGCCGAGATGACATTGATGGTTGGTAGTTCATAGATTGACTCCTTTCGTTGGTATTGGGTATTGGGTATTGGGTATTCGCTAGTCCCCAATACCCAATATCTATCTAACCTGAAAGTAGGTCGAGTTGAGCAGCAGCGCCACAACCTGCGAGCCTTTGTATCGCAGCACGTCCAGGGAGAGGCGAGCCGATTCGTTCTGACCGATGTAGTCCAGCAGGGTTGCGCGGTCAGTCGGGTGTAGCGACTGGAAGAGCAGGCGGTCGGCCAGGGTGTCCACCAGCTCGCCGGCGGTGGCCGGCAAGGTATCGCCCAGCAAGGCCCGCAGGTCGATATCGAGACCCGGCGCACGGCCCAGAACCAGGCTTTGTGCCATGTCCCAGCGCGCCAGCAGGCCGCCGGTGCTGAGCCAGGCGCCGGCCACGTCGGGGTAGCCGTTGGGCGGGTGCCAGCCGAACAGCGGCTGCCCCAGCGCCCCCAATTGATGAGCGAGGACGCGGGCAGCGCGGCCGGCATCGCTGATCCGAGCGTCCAGAACGCGCAGGCCGGCCGCCATCAGCTCGAAGGGCCGGCGGAACTTCTGGCCGGCGCTGTTCGCGAAGGCGTCGCTCTGGAAGATGTGGCGCAGCACCGGCGTGATCTGCGTGTCGTGGTCCAGATAAACCTGGGCGGCGCTCTCCACCAGCTCAGCCGGCGGCGCATCACTGACAAACCGCACACAGAGCTTCTGGGCCAGGAACCGCGCCGTGCTGGGATGGTGTGCGAGATAGTCCAGCAGGTCGATGCCATCCTGCACCGCCGCCGGCCCGCTGTGTCCGGGGCTGCTCCATTCCATCACCTGGATCGGCCCCGTGTAGTGATTGCGAGGCACAAACAGGAACTCGCCTGTGCGGCGGTCGATCGTCCAACCGGTCAGGCAGCGCGCCGCCGGCAGAATGTCGGTCTCTTGATAGCCGCCGTTCACACCCAGCGTGTGGAGTTCCATCAGTTCGCGGGCATAATTCTCGTTGGGCGCGTCGCCCGTGCTCAAGAAGTTGTCCAGGTAATACAGCATGGCGGGGCTCTGGGCAGAAGCCAGCAGCAGGTCGGCGAAGCGTCCCAGCGCGTGGGCGCGAATCACTTCTCGGTCATCGGTGGTCTTGAGGAACCGGGCCGCACCATCGCCGATGTAGATGTTGAAGTGATTGGTCCAGAAATCGACCACCAACTCGTACAGTTGACGCCGGCTGTAGGTGGCGCGGGCCAGGGTTGCAGCCTGAAGCTCACCTGCGACCAGGCCGGGCTGTTCGCGGTAGCTTCCGAAGATTTCAGCATTGCTCAAGTTCAGTGTCTGGAAGCCGGCCAACAGCTCATCCATGTCGCTGTCGTCGATGCTGTCAGGTGACAACTGCTCCTCGATGAAGGCATCTACGCCTACAGCCCGCGCGTGAGCCAGAAGCTCGGGCGTGGGGCCGAAGGTCAGACGCCTGACGACGTGGGCCGCCGGTTCGTCACTGATCAGCGCAGGAAGCGGAATCACCGACTGTCCGGCCGCCGCCCTCGCAGCAGCATCCACGCGTCGAACCGCCAGGGGCAGGTCGGTGAGCGCCACGACTGTGCTCAGGCCGCCGGCGGCTTTCAGGAACTGCCGGCGGGTCAGCGGTGGGGAAGAAGTTTTGGTAGGCATTGAGTCCTCCTTACGGTACAGTGAACAGTAACCAGTGATCAGTGATCAGTGATCAGAACACAGTGAAGGGATATGACTGCTGAATACGGGTTACTGATCACCGCTTACTGAATACTGTTCACTGGCAAGTGTGGCGCAACTTTGTAACCTCCATGATATACAAGTGTTAGAAAGTTGTAAAATTGTAGGCTAAACGGTTGACAAGTGGCGGTGCATCTGCTATACTGGTCGCGTCCCCCCTGATTCGACACCCCTGCCCCTGAGGTGCATTTCCTCAGTCCACTGCCGGCCGCATGCAGCGTGTGTGCGGCGCTTTCCAGGCTGCCCCTGACTGAGGCAGTTACACATTACGTCTTCCAAGAAAGGCGAGGAGGTAAGCGATGAAGCCAAGATTGGCAAAATCCATGATGCTGGGTCTTGTGATCTTACTGATGTTAGCTGTGGCAATCACATCATCGGCAAGTGCGCAGGAGCCCTCTGGCTGGGCCCTCTTTGGGCATGACAACATCAACCACACGATAGTCGAGATCAATACAGCGACCGGTCTGGCAACAGTTGTTGGTCCGACCGGCTTTGATTCCGGTATGGCAGCGCTGGCCCGGTCTGATGCGCCTGTTACAGGGCCAGGCGGCGTGCCCATCGCAGCCGGCAGTCTGTTTGGCTTGTTGAGAGACAACGCGACGGGCACAGACTTCGTCGTCGTGGTGGACCCCGTGACAGGGGCTGCCCGCAAGGTGGTGGAGACGGAGCGACCATTTGAAGGACGAGGCATTGCTTTTAGCGCGGATGGGCAGCTCTACGCGGTAGAAGGACCCAGTGGCAGATTGACCACCGTGGACACGGCGACGGGAGCCGTTACCCTGATAGGTGACACCGGGTTCTCCACATCTAGCCTGGAACTGGATCCTGATGGCGGCTCCTTCTTCTCAGTGGGGGCGGTCAAGGGAGTCGAAATCCCGAATCTGCTGCTGGAGACCAACCCATCGGACGCATCCACCACGGTCCTGAGTGCCGACACGGGCTTGGTGGAGCCTCCCGATCAGGCCTTCATGGGGTGCACGCTGGTCCGCTCGCCGGCAGGTATCTGGTACACGGTCAACATCAACACCAAGAATCTGGTTACGGTGGATATGAGCGCCGGCGTTGTGGACAGCGTCGTGGGCAATCTGGGAGACGCATCATCCGTGGCTGTCTGCGGATCGGTCTTCGCGCCCATGGCCGAGGCGGACCTGGCCGTCACCAAGACCGACTCGCCGGACCCGGTGCTGGCCGGCGCTAGCCTGACCTACACGCTGACCGTCACCAACAACGGCCCGTCGAACGCCACGGGGGTGACTCTCAGCGACACGCTGCCGGCGGAGACCGCGTTCGATTCCGCCACGCCGAGCCAGGGGACTTGCAGCGAATCCGCCGGCATGCTCACCTGCGACCTGGGCAATCTGGCGGTGGACGCTTCGGCGACCGTCGAGGTCGTGGTCACGGTGGACCCCGCGACAGCCCACGGGACGACCCTCACCAACTCGGCCGAGGTGTCCGGCAACGAGGTGGACCCCGACCTGTCCAACAACACAGCGACCGAGGAGACCGAGGTCATCCGGCTGGAGGCGGACCTGGCCGTCACCAAGACGGACTCGCCGGACCCGGTCCTGGCCGGCGACAACCTGACCTACACGCTGACCGTCACCAACAACGGTCCGTCGGATGCCACGGGCGTGACGCTGGCCGATGCCCTGCCGGCGGAAGTCGCGTTCGTATCGGCCACGCCGAGTCAGGGGACTTGCAGCGAAGTGGCCGGTGCCATCACTTGCGACCTGGGAGACCTGGCCGTGGATGCCTCGGCGACCATTGAGGTTGTGGTCACCGTCGATCCCGCGACGGCCCACGGGACGATGCTGACTAACTCGGCCGAGGTGTCGGGCAACGAAGAGGATCCAAACCCCGATAACAACATGGCGACCGAGGAGACCGAGGTCATACGCCAGGCCGATCTGTCGGTGGTCAAGACAGATGATCCAGACCCGGTTGATGGCGGAGCACTGCTCACGTACACGCTGGTAGCCAGTAATGCGGGACCTAACACGGCCGAAGCGGTAGAAGTCGTGGACACGTTGCCGGCCGAGGTGACGTTCGAGGGCGTCGCCGGCGACGGCTGGACTTGCGGTGAGGCCGCCGGCGTCGTGACCTGTACCCGACCCAGTCTGCCTGTCGGGGATGCACCGCCAATCCTGATTACGGTCACAGCCCCGACGCCTGAATCGGACATCGACATCATGAACAGTGTAACGGTTAGCTCGGACACGCCGGATCCAAACCCGGATAACAACTCAGATACCGAGCCTACTCGCGTGGTCGTGCCGCCGCCGGGCGCGGACAAGATCAGCGCGCGCGTGTTTATCGACTTCCGATGCGATGGCTACTTCAGCGGCCGTCTCGATATTCCACTGGGCGGCGTACCCGTGACGACAAAGTTCCTGGTGAATGGCGCCAGCCGGACGCTGCTAACCTCGTCGTTCGGCATGGTCTACTTCGCCGGCATCGACATATCTGGCGGGGTCGAGGTGAGCGTGGGCCTGCCGGCGAGCTACCAGGGCTTCCCGCTGGGCAGTTGCTACAACAGCCCCTCCACGCTCCAGTTGTCTGCCGGCGACTTCGAAGGCTCGGTCATCCGGCACAAGCACGTGGACTTCAGGGCGACGGTTGTGGATTGAGCAGCCGGATTGGGCGCCTGTCCTGAGGTCCCTCCTGATCCCGCCGAAGCACCGTCCTGAGGCCTGGTCCGGCCCAGGACTTGTCGAAGGGAGCCTGCTGAAGGGGGCCGGCGGTTGACGCTGCCAGCAAAACCGACCCAGACGGCTGGACAGCCGACGGACTGTGGCAGCAGGCGTTGTCCATCTTGCAGCTCCAGATGCCGAAAGCGACCTTCGAGACCTGGCTGCGGGGGACGAATGGCGTCGCCTGGAACGGCAGCCGCCTGGTGGTACGGCTCCGCAACACCCAGGCGCAGGACTGGCTGTAGAACCGTATGCACCCAAAGATCGCTGGCTTGGATCGGGCCGACGAATCCCTGGCGCGGGCACGGGTCTATCTGCGGCTGGCCGCCCGCTGGGGCTGGCTCTCCGGCGGGCAGCGCCAGCCGCGACGAGCAATGAATTGAGTGTGACCAAAATCTGTTGGGACCTATGAAACCACCCAGACCAGCCTTCGCGGCGCGGCGGCGGCCCGATGGATTCTTGAAACTTCATCATGCCCGACCGGTCCGCCGGCAAGCAAGACAGCCATCGGGCACAATCCGCTCAACTTGACATAGAATTGCCAGCGGTATCATTGATTCGTCGCTCAGGTGGCTGATGGACTTTATAGGACTCGACACAGTGAACAGTAATCAGTTGAGTATCATGGATCATACCACAGGAACCTTCACCGGTCTAAAGAACCTGGAGATCTTCTACCAGCGCTGGCGTCCTGCTGCGCAGCCACGCGCGGTGTTGGTCATTGTGCACGGGTTGGCAGAGCACAGCGGCCGCTATCAGCACGTGGCCGAGTACTTTGTCGAACGGGGCTATGCCGTGTACGCGTTGGACCATCGGGGGCATGGTCGGTCCGAAGGGGAGCGAGCGTATGTTGACCGGTTCGGCGAGCTCGTGGTAGACCTGGGGACGTTCGTGGAGTTGGTGCGACAGCAGGAGCCGGAGTGCGACATGTTCCCGATTGGGCATAGCATGGGCGGGACCATCGCCGCGCTGTTTGCCGAGGAGCACGGCGACGTGTTGCGCGGGCTCATCCTCTCCGGAGCGTTCATGCGGCCCAGCGGGGGTATATCGCCGGCGCTGATGCTGCTCTCCAAGCTCCTGTCAGCGGTAGCGCCGAAATTGGGCGTGACACCGCTGGAAGCCTCCAGCGTCTCGCGCGATCCCCAGGTGGTGGCCCGCTACGACACCGACCCCCTCAACTACCGGGGCCGCGTTCGGGCGCGCATGGGCACCGAATTGCTCCAGGCCGGCCACACTGCCCTGGCGAACCTCCACAAGATCGCCGTGCCCATCCTCATCATGCACGGCGGCGCCGACCAACTGGCCGACCCCGAAGGCAGCCGGCAGATCTACGAAGGCGTCAGTTCGACCGACAAGACGCTCAAGGTCTACGACGGTCTGTACCACGAAATCTTCAACGAGCCGGAGAAAGCGCAGGTGCTGGCCGACGTGGTCGGCTGGCTCGGAGAGCGATAGCGACAGAGATAGTGATAGAGATAGTGATAGCGATAGTGACTGCGGTCTTGCATGACCATCGCTATCACTATCGCTTTCGCTCTCGCTCTCCGAGCCGGTGTTCGGCATCGATGATACGGCGGACACCGGTTTCGCCCCGCAGAATCAACGATTCCGTCTCGGCTCTGTCACCGTAGTAGTGGACGCCGGCCAGCAGGGGGCCGTCGGTGATGCCGGTGGCGGCAAAGAAAATCTCGTACCCGGACACAAGCTCATCGCAGGTGAGTATTTGTCTGGTGTCTAGGCCGGCAGCCTCAACTGCGGCTTGCTTCTCATCGCTCTGGGGCTTCAGGCGGGCCAGCATGGCGCCGCCTAACGCCTTTACAGCGCAGGCAGCCATGACCCCCTCGGGCACGCCGCCCACACCCATCAGAATGTCTGCGCTGGCGTGGGGCGTTGCGGCTCTCAGCGCGCCGGCAATGTCCCCATCAGCGCGCAGCATCACGCGCGCGCCGGCAGATCGGATTTCTTCGATCAGATCGGCGTGGCGCGGCCGCTCTAGCACGAACACGAGCAAGTCCCTCACCGGCTTCTTCTTCACACGCGCCACCAGGGCCAGGACCCAGGCGGCCGGAGCGTCCAGGCACTCCGGTACCA
>JBHHTZ010000148.1:0-7935 GCA_046753605.1 Anaerolineae bacterium | reverse complement strand
TCTGCGGAGATACCGCCTGTTGCTGAGTAACTGACTGGCGCTGGGTGAAGGGCCTGGCAAGTCGCTGGCCCAGAAGCAAGCCGGCTGTAACTGTTAGTGCCAGGGCCAACAGGGCGCCGCCTGCCATCAGCAGGGTGCCTCTGGAAACTGCGATTGTGACGGTTTTCTGCTGTTGAGTGTCCTTCTGTCGCTTCTGTTTTGTGCGCGTTCTTGTTCTCGCCAACGTGTGCTGAGCTCCTTGTTTATGCCAGGCTCATCTCTCTTCGATCTCAATCGACTCGATGACGTCGCCCCGTTCGATGGCATTTACGACGTCCATACCTTCGACTACCTGACCGAAGACGGTGTACAGGTAGTCCAGGTCGGGCCGGCGGCTTTTCATGATGTAGAACTGGCTGCTGCCGAAGGGGTTGTCGTTGGGGTGGGCCAGTCCTACTGCGCCTGTATCGTGCGGCGTGTCGCTTTTCTCCAGCGGGATAGCATAGCCGGCATCGCCGTAGCCGTTGCCCAGGGGATCGCCGCCCTGGATCAGGAAGACCCGCACATTGTGGAATGTCAACCCGTTGTAGAACCCCTCCCGCGCCAGAAAAACGAAACTGTTGACGGTGCGGGGCGCAACGTCCGGGAGCAGTCGAATCGTAATGTCCCCTTTGCGGGTCTTCACAACCCCCAGATACGTTTTTTCAGGGTCAATGGTCAGGGCCGGCTCTTCCCGGTATGGCCCCTGGCCGCTGAGTATCGGTGTGATGGTGGGGGCCGGCGTCCAGGTGGGGGCCGACGTTGGTGTGGCGGCCGGCATCCTGGTAGGCGCGAGCGTCGGCTCCGCTGCCATCTGGCCGCACGCGACAACAACGGTCATCAGCGCCGCCAGAGCGACGAGGCGAATCGCCCCGGCGCAGGTCATGCGTGCTTCCATTCAAACTCCCATAGAGCGTAGAGGCCGGCTACGGCGACTGCGCCTCCTATCACGTATGCCTCGCGCATGCCGGCCCGGCTCACGAAGATGGCGATCGCACCCAACACGCAAGCCACCAGATACAGCGCCATCACCGCTTCACGATGCGTCCAGCCCCGCCCTACCAGTCGGTGGGAGATGTGGTCCTTGCCGGCAGTGGTGAAGGGGTTGAGGCCGCGCCGCAGCCGTGAGATGAAAACCAATGTGGTGTCGAAGATCGGCAGACCGAGTACCAGAATCGGGATCATCCACGTGACGGTGTAGGGACGATCAAGGAACCGCAGCTTGATGCCGACGGCGGAGAGAACAAAGCCCAAAAACAGGCTGCCGGCATCGCCCATGAAAATCTGCGCCGGGTTGAAGTTGTAGCGTAGGAATCCAATACATGCGCCCAGCAGCGCCGCAGCCAGGCTGCCCACGAGGAATTGGCCGCTCAATGTGGCCAGCAGCAGGAAGAAGCCGGCGGCAATCGCCGCGATTCCGCCTGAGAGGCCATCCATGTTGTCCAGCAGATTCAGCGCGTTCGTGATGCCGACGACCCACAGCAGCGTGATCGCGATGTCCAGCGCCGCGCCGGGAAACAAGTCGATGCGGACGCCGGTGACGATCAGCGTCAGGGCGGCTAACAACTGGCCGGCAAGTTTCAGCAAGGGCCGAATCGCTTGCCGGTCATCCCATATACCAAGAAAGGAGACCAGCGTGGCGCCAACCAGGATGCCGACCAACTGGGAGATGTAGAATCGATCCCCGAAGAGGAGCAACGCTAGAATGAAGGCCAGGTAGATCGCCGCGCCGCCGAGCAGGGGAACGGGTTCCAGGTGCAGCTTGCGCCCCGCCGGCCGGTCAACGATGTCGGTACGCGCGGCCACCCATCGTGCAAGCGGCGTACCGCCCATGGCGAAGGCCAGAGCAGCCGCAAAAATCAGCATATAAGTGGTCACTGGCTTCTATTTTCCAGTTGTTGCACGAATGCTTGTAGCTGTGCATTGTCTGGCGCCAGATTCAGTGCCTGTCGTGCATAATCCAAAGCGCTCTTCAGGTCGCCAAGCGCTTCGTAGGCAAGTGCGAGGCCACCGTATGCTTCGGTGGACTGCGGATCCAGAGACAGCGCGCGTTGATAGACTTCGAGGGATTTCTCCGCTTCGCCGCGCAGGCGATAGATGTCGCCCAGGATAAGGTAGTTGTCGGGATCGTTGCTGTCCAATTGCGTTGCTGTCTCTGCCTCGCGCTGCGCGGCGTCGAGTTGTCCCTGCTGCTGGTACAGAATGGCGAGATGCTGATGAGCCTGCCGGTCGTTCGGGTTTCGCTCGGTCACAGCAAGCTCTTGTTCGACTGCCTTGTCCAGATTCCCCTGATACGCGTACAGCAGCGCCAAACCTCGATTCGCGTCAGTGCGATCCGGCTTTAGTTCTAGAGCCTTTTGATAAGCTGTAATCGCCTCGTCGAACTGGGAATTGTGGCGGTATACCTCGCCCAGGAAGACGTAGGTGTCCACGAACTGGGCGTCCAGGCTCAGCGACTTCTGAAGCTTTTCCAGGGCCTCGTCGTAGCGCCCCATCTGATCCAGTGTGAGAGCCCATTCGTTATACAGATGGGCTGCGTGGGGGGCCAGATCGGTCGCTTGCTGATGATAGCGTAGCGCCGTCTCGAAGTACTCCTGGCGCTTGTCGGGATCGTCGGTCATTTGGGCCCATTGCTGATGGAGACGCGCCAGGTTCGCTGCATGGTCCGGGTTCAGGGGGTTCAGACGTTGCGCCTCGTCAAGGACCTGCCGGCTGGTCTTGAAAAGCCGCTGGCGCTCCGAGGCGTCGTTGACGGTGCGGATTTTCTCCAGGTATGCCTTGCCCAGGAACAGGTAGTAGTAGTCCTCCTTCGGCTCAAGCTGAAGTGCCTTGCGGTACGTGGCGATGGCGGCATCATACTGTCCACGTTGGTGATACCCGTTCCAGGCCTGCTTGTACATGATGTCGGCCTTGACGACGTTGATGTTGGTGTTGCCGATTACGAAGAACGTTGCTGCGGCCAGAAACGGGCTCAGCAGAACGGGCCACCTGCCGGTCCACGCACTGTACGATGCTCCTCGCCTCCACGCCATGGCGAGCGCCAGGGTGAGCAGTATGGAGAAGAGAGTCACGTAGTATAGGGTGATGTGGTTCGCTACCTGGCCAACGGCCTGATCCAGCGTTACGTTCGACGGTTGGGGCGCCAGGCGAGCAGCCACCAGTAAGCTGAATCCCAGGAAGAGAGCCAGCGTCACCGTGGCATAGATGGCGAAGGCGCGGGCCCACCAGCCGGGCGAATTGGGGGTGGTGAATGGCGTATGGCGAGATTCGGAGGGCCGGCCCGCCGCCATGGCCAATCCGAGAAAGCCTGTCAGGAGCCAGACCAGGCTGACAAGCCACAGGATGCTGGGCGACGTGACGAACTGGTTGTCTTTCCATCGCGAGAGCAGGGTGTGAAGCACGACGGACATGGCGCTGCTCTCGCGGGCAGGATTGGTGACGTAATCGTACACAATCGTCACCAGGATGATGGCGCCGATACCGGCCACCGGAAT
Organism: Anaerolineae bacterium; assembly: GCA_046753605.1. Taxonomy (GTDB): domain Bacteria; phylum Chloroflexota; class Anaerolineae; order Epilineales; family JAANWY01; genus JBHHTZ01. The sequence continues at coordinate 4,423 of JBHHTZ010000148.1, read as the reverse complement.
AGCCGCCTCCCAGGGCCAGTCGGCTTGCTGCTCTGCCAGGTCAGCGTCGGCGTATCGACGTCCCCGGCGCGAGCGCCGGCTCGTGCGCACCGCTGCCGGCGTCGGTTCCTGGCCACTGATGAGCTCGGGCCGGTAGCGAACCAGGTATCCGAGAACGACCATGAGCCCGGCATAGGTCCAGAAGAGAGTGCGCGTCGCTGCGATGGCAATGCCGAAGTGAATCTCCACGAAGTGACCGATGACAGCCGCCAGAAGCGCGATGAGCGCGAGTTCAAAGGGGTGGTCGGACTCCGACTGTGGCCGGCCAAACAGCGTGGCCCAGATCAGATAGGCGAACAAGCCAACGATCATGCCGGCCGGCAGCGCCACGCCGAAGAACCGATCTGTCCCATCCGCCAGCCGAAACCCAAGAACCGACAGAAGGCCCCCAAAGGTGATCAGGGCCACCAGCCAGTTCCGCTGTCTGCTGTCTTCAACCAGTCCGAGCCATTTCAGGTTGTAGTAAAAGAGGCTGATGAAAAGGAAAAGATAGGCTGCCAGCCCGATCACACCGGTGATGACCAGGGCATCAAAAGTCTCGTTGTGCGACCGGTCCGGCGAGGCGTTGCGGGCCTCGTAGTGGGCCAGATCGGGGGGATAATATGGATTGTAGGCTACATGCATCGTTTCGGGACCATAGCCGATCATCGTTCGCACCGGGTTGGCGGTGATCAGTTGAGTGGCTCCTTCCCAGATAAGCACGCGCACCTTGCCGGTGCCGCCCTCGGTCTCGAAGACGCGGCCCAGCCGGCCTATGTACGGCATCTCTTTGACAGGCTCAAGAGGCGTGTTGGGAAGGTTCAGAACAACCAGGAAAGCACCTCCCAACATGGCCAGGATGACGATGCCCACGACCAGCCGGCGGTTTCCTCGCGTAACGGCCCACAGCAGCCCGAAAACGAAGAGTGCGCTCAGCAGGCCCAGGTACGGCCCACGGCTCTGGCTGAAGAAGATGGCCAGCATTTGTGCCAGGAAGATGAACAGGTAGCCTGTGGCCTGAATGAACGGCGGGGCCAGGTTGTCTTCGGCCTGTACCAGGCCGGCAAACCCCTCCAGCAGGCGCAATATGGTCAGCGGTACGACCATGATGAGATATGCGGCAACGAAGATCGAGTTGCCCATGCTGGATGCCACACGCACCTGCACGTTCCCCAGCCACGGCAGTGGGTCCAGCCCGTAGTGCTGGATCAGACCGTACAGGGCCACCGGCAGGCTGGCGAGAATGATGGCTGTGATCAGTCGTTCAAGTTGCTCCCGTGTGCGCATTCCCTGCAGGAGTAGCAGGAAGATGATGATGTACGCCAGGGTTGTGTACGTGCCTTGCAACCGCTGGTACGATCCCCAGAAGCTGAGGCGCGGAGCGACGGAGGTGCCAGTGCTGAGGAGGTATACAGCGACCAGCAGGAGGGTGGGCAGGACCAGGGGGGTGGTTCGGATGAGGTGCGTGAAACGTGAAACGTGAAACGTGAAAGTTGTCGCTTGTTGTGGGCCGCGTGCGTTAGACGGAGAGACAGCGAGGCCGGTGTCGAGCACTTTCATGAGCCAGGCCAGGGCCATGAAGAGAGCGATGGAGCGTAGCAGAGTGAGTTTGTCTGGCTCGAAGACGCGGCTGGAGTAGACGTTGAAGAACAGGGGGACGGTGATTACGGCGGCAAGCCAGCCGGCTTCGATGGCGTGATCGCAGAAAAGGCTCAGCTTCGTAGTGCGCATGACGTGCCAATTATACCCGACTGCCAGATGGCTGACAAACCAGCATGGACAACCTCAGCCCCGACGACTTCGCCCAGTTGTAGATGGTGTATCCACAAGCTGGCCCGCAACTGGAGCAAAAGCTCGGGGGCAGCCAGACGGCGATCTGACTGCCCCCGATTCGGTCTTGGCTGAGTAGAACCTTATTCCAACGCCTCTTCCTCAGGCTCGATGACCTCGAAACCAGCATCCCGCAGGGCCTGGGCTCGCCGGCTGTGAATGGCGGCGGTCGCCAGGATCACGCGCTCTGGTGTGACGCCGGTGGTTTCGATGTACAGACGCCGTTTGCGTTCCAGACGCTCCTGGGTCTTCGGGCCGGCGCTGGCTGTGATCTCCACCAAAATATGTGCACCATCGGAGACGATCACGTCGAACTCCTCGCCATCGATAGTGCGGGTTTCAACCTGAGCGCCGTAGGATTTCTCCAGCAGGGTAGCAACAGTCTGGCGAAACACGCTTTCGCTGCGGACCCCCCACCGACTGCCCAGGCGGTCCAGATCAAGCCGTACAGTTTGGAGGCCGGCCTGCATCTCTTGCCGCACATCCTGGAACCCTGAATCCATCTCTTGACGCACATCCCGGAATCCGGACTCCATCTCCTGGCGCACAGCCTGGATATCAGCTCCCAAATCCTGGCGCACGGCCTGGATGTCAGCTCCCAAATCCTGGCGCACGGCCTGAAAGCCCGACTCCATTCGGGTTTCCAAACTCTCAAATCGCTGATCAACCTGCTCAAATTGCTGATGACGCTCTGCGAAGTGCCGGTCGGAGGCCTCGCGCAAGGCCTGGATCTCCTCAAGCAGTCTGTTGGTTTCCTCTCTCGCGGGGAAGACCTCCAGCATCAGGTCCCAGATCTCGTAACGAGTTTCCGGGTACTCATGCAGCAAGCGCGGGAGCTCCGTCTTTAGCATTTCTCGAAAGGTGGTCAAATCCACAGTATTCATCATCATTCACCTCAGCCATCAGCCTTGCTGGAGGATTGTGGTCTGGCGTCAGGCCGGGCCACAACGGCCTATTGTCTCTCCGATAACTATACCCGAAACCCATATTCTGGTCAAGAATGGCTTGCGCCGGCCTGCCGCTTTTGCTAGAATCGTACCGTGAAAATACGAGCGCCTACCTGGCATGTCCTGGTGACTACTGGCACTATACTGACGTTGTGTCTGGTAGCTCTGCTGGCGGTTCCCCCCCTGGCGGCCGGCCATCTCCAAGACGCCTCCTGGTCGGTCAACGTGCCGGTCTCTGGTCCTGACGCTGTCCCGCACGGTCCCGTTGTGGCGTTGAACAGTGCCGGCCAGGCCTACGCTGCATGGCAGGACGCGCGGTCCGGTCCGGCGCGCGGAATCTACGTTGCCTCTCGGCCGGCCGGCGCTGCCTGGACAACGCCCCTGAAGATTCCAGGCAGCGATGCCGGCAACCCCGGTTCCCCAACGATTGCGACCGGACCAGGCAACGAAGTGTACGTTGCCTGGGTCAACGGCTTCCCCGAAACCCGAGCGGACATCCAATTCGCCTGGAGCAGCGACGGTGGACACACGTGGCAGGGGCCGGCTAACGTCAACACCGATCCCCAGGATATTGCCGGCCATCCCGACCTGGCGGCAGATTCCCAGAGCAACGTGCATCTCGTGTGGGACGACCTGGCGGTGTTCGGCGATCCGCACAGCCGCGACGTCAAGTGGTCCGTGCGGCGTGCCGGCCAGGACACGTGGACCGACCCGGCGGTGGTGCATCCTGACGTTGAGGTGTTGACTGAACAGGCCAGGCCGGCCATCACCGCCGACGGCGCCGGCAACGTCTACGCCATCTGGGAGGATGCCCGCCACGGTCCGGCCGATGCTGAAGCCGTCTACGCAGCCCGGCTGCCGGTGGCGAGCGTGGCATGGGAGCCGGGTCGGCGGGTTGACCAACGACCAGGCCAGCCCAATGCGCGGCCGGGCATTGCTGCTGGCCCCGACGGCACTGTCTACGCTGTTTGGGATGCTGGCGCTGCCGGCGAGATCTACGCTGCGACACTGCAACCGGGTGCTGAGGCGTGGGAAGGCCCAACCCGTGTGAGGAAGGTGGAAAATGGAAAATGGAAAGGGGAAAGGGGAGAAGGGAAAAGGGAAAAGGGAAAGGGGAAAAGGGAAAAGGGAAAGGGGAAAAGGGAAAGGGGAAAAGGGAAAAGGGAAAGGGGAAAGGGTGAGAAGGAAGTTGAAGAGTGGGCGGGTGGAACTGGCGTGCCGCACGTGGCTGTCGATCGGCATGGCATAGCCTATGTGGTGTGGCAAGATAGCCGAAGCGGAGACCAGGATGTGTACGCGGCAGTGCGGTGGCCGGGCGCGACACGCTGGGGGCAGAATATGCGGGTCAACGATGATGCGGGAACGGCGACGCAGGAGTCGCCGGCCATTGCAGCGGGCAAGGCCGGCCTTGTCGTGGTCGTCTGGACCGACCAACGTCAGAGTACATCAGGCGCCATCTACGCCTCGCAACTCGAGCCGGCAATCCACTCTGTTCGCCTGCCGTTCCTCGCGCGGCTGTCAGTGATCAGTGATCAGTGGGCAGTGATCAGTAATCAGTGAGCAGTGATCAGGTGCCAGGGCAAAAGTCGCACTTCGCTCCGGCTGGATCGCCAGATCCAGCCGCTGGG
>JBHHTZ010000147.1:0-7965 GCA_046753605.1 Anaerolineae bacterium | reverse complement strand
CGATGGCCAGACCGGGGGCGTTGTAGCCGTCGTCGGTGATCTGCTCCCAGCGGACCAAGATCTCCTGGCCGGCAAACGGCGTGAGGTCGATGGACTCTTTTATCCAGTCAGAATCAGATTTGGACTGGCTGCGGCCCGAGTAGCCCGGTCCCAGCCCGTTGCCGGTGGGGTTCTCCGTGACGCAGTGTTGGCCGGCCAGAATCTGCCAGGAGTTGCCGCCATTGGTGGAAACTTCTACGTAAGCGAAGTCAAAGAACTCCTCGATGTCGTGCCACAGCCAGGCTTCGAGGGTTGCCTGCTCGACATCCGTCAGGTCGAAAGCGTGGGTCATGGAGGTAACGCTGCCATCGCCCCGGTTGGACCAGACGAAATAGCGGCCGCTGTGAGCCTGGGTTGCCAGAACCGGGACCGTGGCGCTGCCCTTAAATCGAATGGTCATGGGGCGGGTGTCTGGGTTCAGTGCCAGATAGTCAGTGCCATACTGTCGAACGACGTCGCCCCAACTCTCCGCTGCGTGCAGCTCTTGTTCCACATGAACCGAGATGTTGGCATCCCGATACCCGTACCGGCCATCTGCAACCGATGGGTCGTCCAGGTAGTTGGCCACCACCCAATCGCGGAAGATGTCGTCGAAGCCCAGGCCATCGCCGGCGAGCACGGTGTCAAACCCCAGGGTGCCGCTTTGGTCCGAGGCAACCAGCTTGCGGACCCGATCAGCGCCGAAGCGTTCCGTGAAGTAGCGCATGAAAAGGTAGCTGGCGCCGTAGTGAACGCCGGCTGTGCCGGTTTCGTCGGACCACGCGTTGAGCTGGGTGTCCGGCTCACGCGCGAAAACAGATGTCCAGCGCTCCCGACCGTAGCCATTCAGGAAGACGGCCAGCTCCGAGAGACCCTCATCAACCCAGGTGCTCTCATTGGGGTCGCTGTGCCAGTGGATCATGTGTTGAAATTCGTGGGCGATCACGGCATCATATCGTTCGTCGCCAGGGGAGTAGGCCTCCAGGTTGATATATATCACCTCGCGCTGGTTCGAGTGGGGGTTGATCGCATCGGGGTACTCGTCGGAGCTGGAGTAGTAACCGCCGATGCCCTGGGACAGCCGGCCATTGACGACCTGAATGCGTGGGTCGTTGTCAACCCCTGGCAGCCATTCCTCGCCGAAGTAGCGACGGTTGGTCGGGTAAGTCTGTTCATCGAATCGCTTCGCGGCTGCCACCAGACCGTTCTGATCGTAACCTACGCCGTCCTCCACCCACCAGGCCGCATGGTCGCCGACGTAGCGCAGCGTGGCCGTAATCACGACGTAAGTCTTGCCGGCCTCCTCGGAAATCCAGATTGTGGATTGGTCCCCCGCCTGGTACTCGGGCGGGGCCGGATTGATGACGCGCCGGGCGCCGCCTCCCATGCGCCCCAGGCGCTGGGCCAGGCTGAAGAGGTCACGCACGGGCAGCGGGTGGGTCGCCCGAATCTTCTCCAGCGTGGACGGCTCCGGCGTTGGGGTCGGTGTTGGGAGTCGCGTTGGCTGCGGCTCAGGAAGAGCGGTTGCCGTGACTGACCGGCCCGCTCGTCGGGCCGGGACAGTCTCTCGCCAAGCGCCTTGTGCCGGGGACTCGACCGGCTGATCCCGCAGGACCGGTGCGGGGCCGGCCGCATCGGTCGGCGTGGCCGGCCCACCGGTCGTGTACAGCGGCTCCGGGCGCCCGTAGTGCTGCCAGGCCCACCCGCCGGCCACCACAACGATAGCAGCAGAGAAGACGACCAATGCGACCAGCAGGCCGGCGAGCCAGCGGTTCATGAGATCGACCTATTGGACCGGAATGTGGCGTGGCACTGCGATGCGGTTCTGCAGCATTCGTCGCGCATAGCTCAACTGGGTGTCCACGCTGGGCCGTGTCTCGTCCCGTGCGACGTGAATGTCCGGCTCCAGACCGATGCCGTGGATCTCATGCTTGTCCGGCGTGAGCCAGTGGGCGGTTGTGACGCGAACGCTGCCGCCGTCGCGCAGTTGGTGTACGTTTTGCACGGACCCTTTGCCGAAACTCTGCTCGCCGACGAGGGAGGCGCGGCCGGTATCCTGGAGCGCGCCGGCCACGATCTCAGACGCGCTGGCGCTCCCGTGGTCGATCAGGACGACCATCGGCCACTCGAACGTGCGGTGTGGCCTGACATCCATCGAATAGCTGGTGCCGTCGGCATTCTGCCACCACAGGACCGGGCCACTCTCAACGAACCGGCTTGTTGTCTCAACGGCAGCGTCAAGGAATCCACCGGGGTTGCCCCGCAGGTCCAGGATCAGAGCTTTAGCGCCCTGTCGCTCCAACGACGCCAGGTTCTCGTCCAGCTCCTTCACCGTCTGGCTCCCGAAGCTGTGGATGGCCAGGTAGCCGATCCGGTCGGCCAGCATACGACTCTCGACGGTGATCAGCGGAATCGATGCGCGAACAATGGAGACTGTGAAGGGTTCATCGACGCCTTCGCGCTCGATGGTCAACGTGACCGTGGAATCCTTCGGTCCCCGAACCAGGGACACGGCCTCAATCAGCTCCAGGCCCTGGACAGGCCGCCCATCGACTTCCAGGATGACATCGTCGGCTTTGATGCCGGCGCGGTCCGCCGGGCTGTCCCTGAGGGGAGACACGATGGTGAGTTTCCCGTCGATCATATCGACCGTGGCCCCGATTCCTTCAAACCCACCGCTGTCGTTCTCCCGCATGATTTCGTTTTGCTGCGGGTTCACGTACTGCGTGTAGGGGTCGCCCAGCGCCCCGACCATGCCCTTGATCGCCCCCTGGATCATGGCCTGTTTATCGGTCTCGCCAAAGAAGTCATTCTCGACGATACGCCACGTGTCCCAGAAGACGGCGAAATCTTCTTCCAGGTCGGCGGGAGCGCCGGCAGCAGGTTGAGTAGCAGCGAGGCCGGCGAGATAGTCGGGGATGGGGAGACGCGAAGCGATGGCGTGGCCCGGAGACTCAGCCGCGTAGATACCGGCGGCAAAGCTGAGGCCGGCAACGAGGAGCGTGAATCCCAGCAGAGCCGCGATGACTGCAATGCGCTTACGCCACATAGGTTTCTCCTTCAACAGACAACATTCAATGTGTGTCCTGATCAGTGTGGCAGGTCTGCGAATAATATCATAAGACATGTCAGAGTGACTAGCGACAACCACTGGGCCATCATTCGCTGTCTGCCACTTCGGGAAGCCAGACACTGAAAGTGGCGCCTTCGCCGACTTCACTCTCGACGTCGATGTGCCCACCGTGCACGTCGGCGATCCAGTGCGCGATGGAGAGGCCCAGGCCGGTGCCGCCATGCTGTCGCGTGCGGGCCTTGTCCACGCGATAAAAACGTTCGAAGACATGCGGCAGATCCGCAGCCGGAATACCGACGCCTGTGTCAGCGATGTCGATCCGAACCCAGCCGTCCCGTCGCGCGAGTCGCAGGGACACCTGCCCCCCTTGGGGTGTGTATTTGATTGCGTTATCCACCAGATTCAGCAGAAGTTGCTTGAGCCGGTCAGGGTCACCTTTCACCAGCGCCCGGTCATCTGCGGTGAGATGGAGATCAACGCCATTCGCCAGGGCCTGACCTTGCCGGTACACATCCAGCAGCAGACAATCGATTTCAACTAACTCGCGATGCAGGTGAACGCCGGCGTCGGCCTGGGCCAGGAGTAGCAAGTCGTTGATCAGTCGGGCCATACGGCTGGCTTCCTGCTCCATGGCTGCCAGCGACTCATCCAGCAGCTCTTGATGGCGGCCGTTCCTGCTCTCCGTCGTCGACGCAGGGTTGGCGCGGCGAAGGACGTCCAGGTTGCCGCGAATCACCGTGAGGGGCGTGCGAAGCTCGTGGGAGACATCGGCGATGAAGCGCTGCTGGGTGCGAAATAGCCGGTCGATGCGTTCCAGCATCTCGTTGAACGTGGTGGTCAATCGCCCGACCTCGTCCTGTGGGCCAACCTGTTGGATGCGCCGGCTCAGGTCTTCGGTGCGCGCGATTTCCAGCGCGGTTTGGGTGATGCGGTCGATGGGGCTCAGCGCCCGGTCGGCCAGGAAGAAGCCGAGGCCGGCGGACAGTATGATGGCGAACAGGCCGGCGACCCCCAGAATGGTCAACAGTTGGTGTAGGGTCCGATCGATGTTGTCCAGCGAGGTTCCCACCTGCAACACGCCAATGATCGTCTTGCCACCCAGTGCCAGCGGCGTGCTGAGAATCCGGAGGTGAGCATCAGCAGTCTGGACATCACGCCACACGGCGTTGCCCTGGAGGGCTGCGGCAACTGCATCCGGTAGCTCCGGCAGGGTCTCACCGCCCAGGTTGCTCGACGTCCGCCTGACCACGCCCTCCGGGTTGACGGCCTGGACGTAGATGGGCGGCGAGGAAAAGACGTCGAATTCGAGGAACCCGACTACCAATCCCATTTGCGGCATCAGTGCTGGTCGCGCCGAGGCAGCCACGGTCTGGGTGGCCTGCTCCACGGTTCGGTTTACTTCGGAATTCAGCGTGAAATAGAGGAAGTAATACAGAGTAGTCCCCAAGAGCATGAGAACCAGGGCCATCACAGCCCCATACAGGAGGCCAAGTCGAATTCGGATAGACATGATAGACAGATGCCTAGCGTTCCCGAAGGGCGTAGCCGACCCCGCGCACAGTTTGGATTAGCCGGGGCTCCCCTTCGGCTTCCAGCTTCGAGCGCAAATAGCGTATGTACACATCGATGATGTTCGATTCGCCACCGAAGTCGTATCCCCACACCCGGTCGTAGATGGTGTCTCTGGTCAACACCTGGCGGGGGTGACGCATGAAAAGTTCCAGGAGGTCGTACTCTTTCGCCGTCAGGTCAATGGGGCGATCGTCGCGATACACCTCGCGGGTGGCCGGGTTGAGCCGCAGGCCGGCGAAGCGGAGTTCCTCGCTGGTGGTGGGGCGATGCCGGCGCAGAAGGGCGCGGATGCGCGCCACCAACTCGTCAAAAGCGAAGGGCTTGACCAGGTAATCGTCGGCCCCGGCTTCCAGGCCGGCCACGCGGTCAGGCACCGCATCTTTGGCGGTGAGCATGATGATCGGCACGTCGCTCTGGCGCCGCACCTGCCGGCACACTTCCAGGCCATTGATACCCGGCAACATGATGTCCAGAATGATCAGGTTAGGCGAATTGTTGAGAGCCTTTTCCAGCCCTTCGTACCCGTCGTAGGCAACTTCGACGGCGTAGTCCTCGAGCAGCAGTCCCCGGCGGATGAAATCGGCGATGGGCACTTCGTCCTCAACGATCAGTATTCGCTCGGTCACGCGTCTTTTTCCCGTCGATACAGAATGATGATCATCAGATGTTGACGATCTCGCGCATTTTTCGCCATAAGTATAGACCAGCCTATACATCACCGGCAAGCAGGAAATGGGCGGCGTCCAGACCTCGGAGGTCTCAGCCGAAGCGGGCTGTTGAATGGGTTGAGCACCCACGACTTTCGAGCCGGCCCTACGTCTGAACAGTCAGAGTCAGGTTGTGCAAGGAGAGAAAAACACGCGCATGGCATCGATACAGCACACACAGCCCATTTCAGTCTCACCCCGGCCGGTGACCCCAGAGCCGGAGCGCCGGCGTCGCCGGCACCTTTTCCTCAAGGCTGTCATTCTGCTGACCGCACCTTTCTACTGCGTCGGGTTCACGCTGCTGGCCATGCTGCGGGTCGAAGAGATTGTGAATCGCGCCGCTTCGTCCCCGCTGTTTCTCGGCGGGCTGGCATTCTTCGCCTTCGTGCTGTTGATCGAACCCTGGACCGGCGCTGTCACGCACAGTTGCGCCGCCGGCGTCAAGTGTGCCAGCGTCGGCGCCGCCGATCCGGTGAGCTGCCTCGGCTGCCTGGGAAGTTGTCTCACGGTCATCGGGGTCCTGGCCGGCATCGTCGCCCTGGCGGGCTGGCTCCTCTGACCCGCCAACTCAAGACCGCCGCCCATTCTCGTCTCCGTCGCCCTGGAAGGCTTCCCAGAGTTCCTCCTCCGACACGCCGCCCATCCACAAATCATTGATTTCCTGGGCTGACATCAGGCGCTCCAGCGTGGTGGCGATGAAGGTGATGCGCCTCAGTCGCCGGCTGGGAATCGGGGCCGGCAAACGTTGCAGCGGTCCAATCTCTACTTTGTAGTAGAGATCGTCGGCCCGTGGGTGGTCACTCTCGTCCGGCAGCAAGGCGCGCCGGCGAGCGACGTGGTAGCGGCGGACGGGAGCGAAGTAGTTGACGGCCCACTTCTCATCGCCGAAGGCCGCCGTCTGGTAGAAGGCCAGGTAATCTGCGGCCACCTGCCGGGGGGCGCGCTTGAGCGGGATGCGGTACCAACCCTGCTCGCGGGCGATCTCCAAGTCCCGTTCATTGTTGACGACGACCACCAGGACCCGCGCCGGCTCTTCTTCACTCAGCACGTGTTCCACCGACCAGACCTGCTCCGATTCGCGCAGAAGACGGGCCGGCTCAACCTCCAGTCGCCATGCCAGTTCAGGCGCGAACCGGTCCAGATTATCACGCAGTCGCAGAAGCGCCAGGTCCTTCGCTTTCAGCTCCAGCATGATGTCGAAGCTGCGCTCCGCGCCGGTCGAAGGGTCCCGCAGGCCCTGGGCAGCCTGCAAGAAAGAGATGAATTCGAAGGGGTGAGCGAAGTCAGCGTGCTGGGTTGGCAAGGGTGGTCGAATCACGTCGCGGCCGTCACCCGTCTCGTGGTTGGACCGACGCACGATCCGCATCTCCGTCCGGGGTGAACTGAAGTGGACTTTCGGTCGGGCGCCGGCCGGCCAGGTGCTCAAGGCCAGGGCCAGGGCATCTTCCAGGGGGAGCCGCTCAGGGTTGTGACAGCGGAAGTGCAGGGTATCGAAGACGAGGGGGATGCCCGTCTGTTCGTGGATTCGGTAGCTGTCGGCCAGCGAGAAGAGGGTGTCGTCGTGCTCCAGCGCCAGGCGCCGGCAAAGGAAGGCCGGCAAGTGCATGAATCGCTGCACAAAGCGGGCTGCTGCGGCCGTCTTGTCATCGTAAGCTCCGCCGACGTGTACGACGATCACCGCCTCCCGGCCAAGCCCCATGGCGTCCATGATGCGTGCCAGCGCCATCAGCTCGTCGGCGCTGCGCCGCGCCAGGCCGGCGTCGGGAGTGCTCAGGACGACGTGGGCTTTGGGGTGGAAGGAGAGGCGCAGGCCGGCCTCGCGCGCCATGCGACCCACCAGCGCCAGCTCGGCTGCACACTCGTCGATCTGGCGATGAAAGGCCGGCAGGTCAGGGTGCGTGACGTACGGCGCTAGCTCGGACGACATGCGGTACATTCGAATGTCGTGCTGTTTCAAGTATTCGAAGATGTCGCGCAAGTACGCCAGGCTGACGCTGAGGTGTGGGTTGTTCTGCCAGCGCCGGCTATCGTGGGACTTCAGGCCGGGCCGGCCGAGGACCTTTACACTGAGGCCTAACCGCATGGCATTCTCCCCCTGTTGACGGTATACCTTGCGAAGGCTGCACGTGACGCTGACAATTGGATCATTTTCGGTTGAAACAGGCTACTCCGAGAATAGTTAGCTGGATGGCTGGATGGCTTGCAGAGGGATCAGCCATCCAACCATCTAGCCACCTAGCATTTTCGTGCTTCAGGGTGTCCCACCCGGACATGTTGACTGCTCCGACTACGAACTTTTCACTGAGTCTTCGCAAGGTCGGGTTGCACAGCAATCCTACTCCATTTTGGTCTCTCCGGCAAGCCGCCGGCCGGATTCGACGGCGGCGCGATTTCGTGGTAAACTGTGCGCGGTGCGCGAAGTGTGACAGGACAGTCACGCATCACGCGCTGCGGGTCACGCGGCCCATCGCAATCTGTTGTGATAGCGCTACTACTCAGCCTTCCTGCTGCTGCCGGCGGTTGAAACCGCGCCTACCATTGCGAAGTCGCCCTTCGGCGACTCGAAATCTAACCGGCGCAGGCCGGTTTCGCAAG
>JBHHTZ010000146.1:0-7976 GCA_046753605.1 Anaerolineae bacterium | reverse complement strand
GCGCGGTTTCAACCGCCGGCATCAGGAAGGCTGAGTAGTAAACCCATAGGAACCACAGGAAGGAGAATTCGATGGCTGAAATGACCTCACGTGAGCGGGTAGTGGCTGCACTGAACCATCAGGAGCCAGATCGAGTTCCATTGGATATTGGCGGGGGCGCCAGTACGAGCATTATTGTGGAGGGATATGCCAAGCTCAAGCAGAAGTTAGGGGTCGAAGCGGAGCCCAGGGATTTGAATAAGATTTTCCGTATGGCTTGGCTGGACGAGAGTGTGATGCAGCGCCTGGGCAGCGACTGTCGCCCCCTCACGAATAAGGGTCCTTCACACTGGACGCCACCGCCGGCTGAGCCCGGGACATTCATTGACATATGGGGCATTACCTGGAAGCAGGTGTACTACAGTGATGACTGCTACTACTGGGAGGTACTCCGTCCACCGCTGGCAGAAGCCACTGTAGAGGATCTGGACACCTATCCATGGCCCGACCCGCTGGACCCGGGGTTCACCGCCGGCCTGGCCGAGGAGGCCAAGGCGCTCTACGCGGAAACGGACTACGCAATTATGGCGGACGGCGGATTCAAGGGTTTTTGGGAGCTCGGATATATGATGCGGGGTTACGAAGAGCTGATCACGGACCTGGTATTAAACCCGGAGTTCGTGTCCGCGCTTATGTCCAAACTGTTGGAGATCAATATCGCAGGCACTGGCGCTTTCCTCGACGCGGTGGGTCCCTACATTCAGATATTCCGCACGGCAGACGACATGGCCACCCAACGGGGATTGCTGATGTCGCCGCAAATGTATCGCACCCTCCTGAAGCCCGTGTACAAGGAGTACATGGACTTCGTCAAGTCGAAGACCGAAGCCAAGACCTTCTACCATAGTTGTGGCAACGTGGTGGACCTCATTGATGATCTGATAGACATCGGCGTAGACGCTCTCAATCCCGTCCAGGTATCGGCCATGGGCGACACGGCCGAGTTGAAGGCCAGATTTGGGGACAGGATCACTTTCTGGGGTGGAATCGATACCCAGCACGCCCTGCCCCACGGTTCGCCCGAGGATGTGGAGGCTGAGGTGCGACAGCGTATTCGCGACCTGGCGCCGGGGGGCGGGTTCGTGGTGGCTGCAGTCCACACCATACAGCCCGACGTGTCGCCTGAAAATATCCTGGCCATGGCGGATGCGACTCGCAAGTACGGACCTTACCCGATCGCTGTCTAGTGGATGCACTGGAGAACTCCCATGGCAGTTGAAGTCTTCATGCCAAAAATGACAGATCATATGGAGGCCGGCGAGATTGTTCGGTGGCTGGTTAAAGAGGGCGACCAAGTCGAACAGGGACAGGTCATCATGGAAGTGATGACCGATAAAGTCGTGGCCGAGTTGGAAGCGCCGGCCTCGGGCATCCTGAAGGGCATCAGGGCCGGCACGGATGAAGACGCTATCGTACCTGTGGGCGAGACGTTTGCGTTCATTGCCGAGCCGGACGAGGAAGTGCCGGTGCTACCGCCACTCAGCCCCGTCGAGGTAGATACGGTGGAAGGAGAGACAGCGCCGCCGGCGCCCGCCCCGAGTGCTCTGTCATCAGTGAAAGCAGAACCTGGCCGGCCGCGCGCGATGCCCGTCGCCCGCCGCCTGGCCATGGAATTAGGGGTAAACCTGGCCCTGGTGACAGGCACCGGACCTGGTGGCCGGATCAAAGATGAGGATGTCCAAGCCTTTGTCGAGGCTCAGAAGGCGAAGCCTCCCAGGGCGGCTGGGAAGGTTCGGGCTTCACCCGTAGCGCGTCGCGTGGCCCGCGAACTTGGTGTTGATCTAACCAGGGTTCAGGGAACAGGCCCTGGTGGCCGGATCGGGGAAGAGGACGTCCGGGCGTTTGCCGCAGCCGTCTCGGTGGCACCATCCGACCGGCCGAATGACGAGGATGTAGGATGGCTGAAATTGACGCCGATTCAACGCCTGACAGGCCAGGGGATGGCAGAGAGCGTCAAGACTGCTCCCCAGTTCGCCCTCACAATCGACGTGGATATGACCAATGCGCTCTGGTTGCGTGAGGCCTTGATGGAGCGGGTGCTTGCGGAAACGGACGAGCGTCTGTCTATCACAGTCATTCTAGTGAAGGTTGTGGCAGTGGCGCTGCGGCATTACCCACGCGCCAACGCATCATTCGAAGAAGGGCAAATCAAGCTGTACAACCGGGTCAACATTGGCGTGGCCGTTGGGACCGACGAGGGGCTCGTCGTACCGGTCATCAAGGACGCCGATAAAAAACCCCCTGCTCAGGTCACGCGGGAACTAAGCGGTTTCCAGGAGAAAGCTCAGGAGATGCGCTTTAGCATCGAGGATCTGTCGGGCGGCACCTTCACAATTTCGAATCTCGGTATGTATGGCATCGATCGCTTCAACGCCATAATCAACCCCCCACAGAGTGCGATCCTGGCTGTGGGTCGAATAATCAAAACGCCGGTTGGCATGCCGGACGATACCATTGCCCTGCGCCCCATGATGAGTCTGACCCTGTCGGTGGATCACCGCAGTATGGATGGTATTCAAGGGTCCCAGCTCCTGGCTGAAATCAAAGAACGTATTGAGCAACCATATTTTCTGTTGTAGAGGAGGCTGTCGATGAGGCTGGATAGCAAAGTAGCTATTGTAACCGGTGGTGGCTCTGGTATTGGGCGAGCGACGGCTGAGCTGTTCGCTCGAGAGGGGGCCAAGGTTGTGGTGGCCGACTATAAGGCCGATGCCAGACAGGCAGCCGTGCAGGCGATAATAGATGGAGGGGGGGATGCTGTCTTTGTCGAGGTTGACGTTTCTGATTCCGCCCAGGTGCAGCGAATGGTTGGGACTGCGCTGAATGTCTACGGTGGCATTGATATTCTGTTCAATAACGCCGGCGTGCTCCTTTTCGGTACGGTCCTGGACACCGAAGAGGAGGCCTGGAATCGACTGATGTCCATCAACCTCACCGGCGCCTTCTTGTGCAGCAAGGCAGTACTGCCCCACATGATCGAACGCGGCGGTGGCTCCATCGTCAATGTGACCTCATCAACTGGAGCACATGACGCAGCCGGAAATAGCGCCGCCTACGTGACCTCGAAGGGCGGTGTGGCTCTCCTCACCAAAGCCATGGCGATTGACCATGCTGAAGATAACGTGCGCGTCAATGCGATTGCCCCCGGCCCCACCGACACGCCGATGCTGAGGGACAACTTGCCGCCGAAAGAGTTAGAGGCGTTCGCAGCGACCTTTCCCATGAAACGCCTGGGCCGGCCGGAGGAGTTGGCGTACGCCGTCCTGTTCCTGGCCTCTGACGAGGCTTCCTTCGTCACAGGATCCATATTGGCCGTTGATGGTGGGCAGACCGCCCAGGTTTGAGTGAACTTCTACTTGCAGGGGCATGGCCCCATATTTGTTAAGGAGGACAGATGAATCGCGAGAGTCCATTTCGTTCTATAGGTACTAAAGGTCGGCTGGTTGATCGCGTGGTCAACGAAATTGAAAGATTGATCATTGACGGTCAACTTGAACCGGGTATGAGGTTGCCGCCGGAGAGAGACTTGGCTGACGAGATTGGGGTTAGCCGCACAGTGATTCGGGAAGCGGTTCGTATTTTGGCGGCCAGAGGACTGCTGGAAACCAAACAGGGGGTGGGGACGACAGTACAACAGATCACCAGAGATCAGATTGTGGAACCGCTCAACCGTTTGGTACAGATTCGGGACGGGGGTGTTTCCTTCGAAGAACTGCATCAGGTTCGCTCGATTCTAGAGGTCGAGATCGCCGAGTTGGCAGCCTCGAAGTCCACGGAAGCAGATATTGCGAACCTCAGACAGATTATGACCGACATGGAAGCCAACCAGGACAACCCGGATGCATTTGCATCCAAAGATGCCAACTTTCACCAGGCGTTGGCCCGCATGACTCACAATCCTCTTCTTGATCTCTTGTCGGGCGTAATCCGAGATCTATTAGAGGACTACATTGCGCTGGTGACCCGGCGTATTGATGTCAGGCAACAGGTCTTGCCCTACCACTATCGGATTCTCGATAGAGTGGCTGCCAGAGACCCAGAGGGTGCTCGCCAGGCAATGCGGGAGCATCTCAAACAGATCCGCAGAAATCACGAGGAAGCATTCGCCAAGCAGTAAACTGAAAAGCTGCCTGCTGAGCCGGCGGTTGAAACCACGCCTACCATTGCGAAGCGGCGTCCTGAGCCTGTCGAAGGGTCGCCCTTCGGCGACTCGAAATCCAACCGACGAAGGTCGGTTTCGCAAGGGTTGCCGCGAATTCATTCGCCAGGCGCGCTTCAGACCTGTCCTGAGGCCTGGCCCGGCCAGGCCTTGCCGAAGGGCTGAACGTGCAGAGACAAAGGAGGTTTCCAAAGTGATCTTTACATCAGGCCTGAGTGTGCCGGAAGGTCCAGTCCTCTTGCCAGACGAAAGCTGGCTCGTCGTCGAAATGGGGTCGGATCGTGGATGTGTAACACACATCAGCCCGGACGGCCAGGCAAAGCGCGTGATCGCCAAGACAGGGCGACCCAATGGTCTGGCTGTGGACAAAGACGGCGTCATCTGGGCGGCCGAGTCGCA
The DNA here is from genome assembly GCA_046753605.1 of Anaerolineae bacterium. Lineage (GTDB taxonomy): Bacteria > Chloroflexota > Anaerolineae > Epilineales > JAANWY01 > JBHHTZ01. Next base: position 3,379 of record JBHHTZ010000146.1, on the reverse strand, counting down.
AACACCCTCCCTGCTCCACCTGACAATAGATGGCAAAGTAGAAGTGTTCTTAACCGAGTGCAACGGTGAGCCTTTCCTGTTCCCCAATGACCTGGCGTTTGGGCCTGATGGCGCTCTGTATATGACAGACTCGGGGATTCTGTTTGAGGAGTTTGCACCTGGCGGGAAGGTTCGCCCGGACTACATGGAGGTGTATCCGGATGGCCGGGTTTACAGAATTGACGTGAAGACCAGGGAAATCGAGAAGCTAGACTCAGGGATTCGTTTCACCAACGGCATCGCTTTCGATGCCGAGGGCAACTTGTATGTCAATGAAACGCTGACCGGAATGGTCTATCGCTATCAGTGGCAAGACGGAGAGATCGGCGAACGGGAGGACTTCGGCAATGTCGTGGACCCGGAAGGACCAGAGGGCATCAAAGGTCCTGATGGGATGAAATTCGGCGCTAACGGCCATCTTTACGTGACGGTCGTCGGCCAGGGCGACGTGACCGTGCTGGGACCGAATGGCGCGGTGGTCGAGCGGATCAAGACGGAAGGAAGCGCTCCGACAAACCTCGCCTTCGGCCCGCCTGGGGCGAAGAAGATCTACGTCACGGAAGATGAATTCGGCGCGATGGAAGTTTTCGAAGTCGGTATCGATGGCCTGCCTTTATGTGCAGGTGAATAAAGAGGGAGGAATAAGTGTTGGACATTATCTATGACAACGTGATCAAGGGAAATGCGCCGGCAGTCACCGAAGGAGTGCAGCAGGCACTGGAGGCCGGCCACAGCCCCGGCGATATTCTCAACCAGGCAATGATCTCCGCGATGGCGGAGATCGGCCGTCGCTTTGAAGCTCAGGAATGCTTCGTGCCCGAGATGCTTGTCGCCGCGCGTGCTATGCAAGCGGGGCTGGCAATCCTTAAGCCCCACCTCGTTGAGGCTGACATCGAGCCGGTGGGTAAGATGGTCCTGGGCACGGTGAAAGGCGACCTGCACGACATCGGCAAGAACTTGGTGGCCATGATGATGGAGGGGGCCGGCTTCGAGGTGGTTGATTTGGGCGTAGGTGTGACCCCCAAGCAGTTCGTGGAAGCGGTCAGAGAACACCAGCCCCGCTTCGTGGGAATGAGTGCTTTGTTGACCACCACCATGACCAGCATACCCGCGACCATCGAAGCGCTGAAGGAAGCCGGACTGCGGGACCAGGTGGCAGTGATGGTGGGCGGCGCTCCAGTGACTCAGGAGTTTGTTGAGAAGATTGGCGCCGATCTCTATGCTCCTGATGCCTCCTCGGCCGCTAAGCGGGCCAAAGCATTGCTGGAAGTGGCCTGAGGCCGAAAGGTAAATGCGGTGCTTGAGTTGGCTCAACGAGTAGACGTGGTGGTTTTGGCTCAGGCATCAATGGCCCGAGTGCTCGATGTGATCCCTGAAGCCGAGTGCAGAGCACCGATTCTTTCGAGTCCGCATTTGGCTCCGGAGCGAGTCAGGCAGTCGTTGGCCGCTGCCCAGTACGTCGAGGGCCAGGCCTGAATGGGAGACGACACCGAAATGGTGGGAGCTGGGCCGCCGCGCGAACAACCGCTCATCATCTTTATGCCTGCCGGCCAGCGTGGTCGCGTGCCGACGGGCGCTTCGCTGCTGGACGCGGCCCGGCAGGTGGGGGTGGAGATCGAGAGCATCTGCGGTGGCCGGCTGACCTGCGGCAAGTGCAAGGTTCACATCGAAGATGGCACATTCCAGAAACATGGCATCGTCTCCGGCAACGGGCACCTGTCGCCCGCCGGCGCAGAAGAGGCCGGCCTGCTGAAACGCCTCGGCGCGGAGGACTGCCGGCTCGCGTGTGCCACGTACGTCCAGGGCGATGTGCTGGTGACGGTGCCCGAAGAGAGCCAGGCCCGCAAGCAGATCATCCGCAAGTCGGCCACGGATCGGGTCATCGAGATCAGGCCGGCGGTTCGCCAGGTCTACGTCGAGGTCGAAGAGGCGGTGCTGGAAGACCAGCGCGGCGACTGGGAACGGCTGCGCGTCGCTCTGGCGGAACAGTGGGGGCTGGAGAAGCTCGGAATCGACTACTACGCGCTGCGCGACCTGCAGCGCACGCTGCGCAAGGGTGATTGGGCCGTCACCGTCACCTTGTGGCAACCCTTCCCTTCGACTGATCTCGGGACAGGCGACAGTGCTCAGGACAAGGACAGGGAGGTCATCGACGTGCGCCCTGGCTACCACGAAGGTGCATACGGCCTGGCGGTGGACATCGGCAGCACGACGGTAGCCGGCTATCTGTGCGATCTGCGCACCGGCCAGGTGCTGGCCACAGAGGCGATGATGAACCCCCAGGTGACTTACGGCGAGGACCTGATGAGCCGCGTGTCCTACGCCATGAGCCACAGCGACGGTCTCACGAAGATGCACCGCGCCATCATTGATGCGCTCAACCAGTTGGCCGGACGGGCGGCTGCGCGGGCGGGAATCAAGACCCGCAATATCTACGAGGCTGTCCTGGTGGGCAACACGGTGATGCACCACATCCTGCTGGGGATCGACCCGGTCGAGCTGGGCCGGTCGCCGTTCACCCTGGCAACCCACGACCCCATCGACCTCAAGGCTCGTGATCTGGGGGTACGGCTCCATCCGGCGGCCAACATCCACATCCTGCCGGTGGAGGCCGGCCATGTCGGCGCTGACAACGTCGGCGTCCTGCTGGCCGAAGCACCGCATCGCCAGGACGAGATGATGCTGATCATCGACATCGGCACCAACGGCGAAATCCTGCTGGGCAACCGGCATCGCGTGCTGAGCGCCTCCAGCCCCACCGGGCCGGCCTTCGAGGGGGCGCAGATCACCCACGGCATGCGCGCCGCTCCGGGCGCCATCGAGCGGGTACGCGTCGATCCCGAGACGAAGGAACCGCGCTTCAAGATCATCGGCGATGAGCGCTGGTCCGACGAGTGGGACGATAACGTGGAGATCCACCAACTCGCCGCCGGCATTTGTGGTTCGGGCATCATCGAAGCCGTGGCCGAACTCTACCTGGCCGGCATCGTGCGCCCCGACGGGCGCTTCGATCCCGATGGTGATGGCCCGCGAATCCAGCGGAACGCTCGGATCGGGAGCTACGTTCTGGCGACAGCCGATCAGACCTCGACCGGAAAGCCGATTCTGGTAACACAGGGAGATGTGCGCGCGGTCCAGTTGGCGAAGGCGGCGCTGTATGCCGGCGCCAGGTTGCTGATGCACCGCGCAGGTGTCACGCAAGTGGATAAGATCGTGCTGGCCGGCGCGTTTGGCAGCTACATTGACCCGAAGCTCGCCATGGTTCTGGGGTTGATCCCAGACTGCGATTTGGAGAAGGTCTATGCCGTCGGTAACGCGGCCGGCGATGGGGCGCGCATCG
>JBHHTZ010000145.1:0-7977 GCA_046753605.1 Anaerolineae bacterium | reverse complement strand
ATCGAGGTGTACAGCCCGGGCCGGCTGCCCGGGCCTGTCACAGTCCACAACATCGTCGAGGAGCGATTCTCGCGCAACGAGACGATTGTACAGGTGCTGGCCGATCTGGGCTTCATCGAGCGGTTGGGATACGGCATTGACCGCATGATCCGGCTGATGCAGCAGGAAGACCTGCCCGCTCCGATCTTCGAGGAGACGGCGAACGGCTTCCGCGTGACGCTCTACGGCCACGGTCAGCGACTGATCACCGGCGACGTGGTCGATGGCAGGCGTTGGGCTCATCTACACCTGAATCCGCGCCAGGAAAAGGCCCTGGAGTACCTGACTGAGCGCGGTCGCATCACCAACAGCGAGTATCAGGAATTGGCCCCCGACGTCAGCGCAGAGACCATTCGTCGTGATCTCGCAGATCTCGTGGAACGCGGTTTGCTGCTGAGAATTGGCCGTAAGCGTGCGACCTACTACATATTCAAGTAGTGTCGATAGAACGTTGTTCTGTCGAGTGGGGACCTATCCCAATCTGGGTCAATAGAACATTTGTTCTACGCATTTAGGTCCCAAATATCCCACATGTATCCCACGTTATCCCACACCCGGTGGGGAAACGGACAAATGTTGCACAGGGAGGGAAGTAGTTGTGTTCGGAGGTGCTACCTTCGTCCAGTTGATCACCCAGGAGCATTTGTTCAACGCGACGGTGTACACCCGTGGTCATCGTCTGCTGGACACTCTCAATGATCGGACAACGGACTACCTGGAGGTCAGTGACGTGGAACTGCATCGCAAGGGCTCGCCGGAAGATACGGTGGCCGCGTTCTCAGAGGCGATTATCCGCAAGGCAGACCTCCACCTGGTCATCATCACCGGTAGTGAACATGAAGCACCGCGCAGGCGGTTCTTCAGCTATGTTCAGAAGATACGAAATAACGTCTTTCTTACCGTCCCGGGCTACGAAGTGCGGGGGGTGATGCACCTTATTGGCACAGGTCTGCCGAATCCGATCGCCGTTCTGGCGCAGGAAACGGGCGTGTTCTTCCCGGTGACCAGCGCAACTGCATCACACGCTCAGACAGGCGTGGACGTGGTCGAGCATCCGGTAATTATGGTCAACAAGCGCTCGTTGTGTCTGTTTGCTCTGGGTGAGGAGCTGTTGGCCTAAACATGGCGTGCCGCATGGCCTCTCGGACTTGACGTTTGCCCCTTTCTGGGATAAGCTAACATCTATGATTGCTGCCATCTTTGATCTGGACGGGACGCTCTACAAGGGGCATATCTGGCAAGCCCTGAAACGGCACCACGAAACGCACCGGATGAAGCGATGGGCGCTGTATTCCTACGTGGGGAGCCACATGGGGCTGTGGCCACTGTACAGATGGGGGTTGCTGGGCGAGTCTCGCTTCTACAAGGTGTGGGGCCGGCACATGTCGTGGCTGGTGGGCGGGCTGACGCTTCAGCAGGCGGAACGCGTCTTCGAGTGGGTGGTAGCTGAAGACGTGATGCCTAACCTCCGCCAAGACGTGGTAGCGGTGCTGGAGGAACATCGGCGAAAAGGGCATCGCGTCATTCTGCTCTCTGGCACCTTTCAGCCGCTGCTGCAAATCATTGGGCAGCGGCTGGGCGTGGAAGACGCCGTGGGGACCGTGCTGGCCGTACGCAACGGGCGATACACGGGGTCAATCGTGCCGCCGGTTTGCATGGCTGATGGCAAGGTACAGCGGTTGCAGTCCTTCCTCGACGGGTGTGACCCACAGGTTGATTTGTCGGTCAGCTATGCGTATGCAGACGGTCCGATTGATCTGCCATTCCTGGATCTGGTGGGCCACCCGAACGCTGTTTACCCTGACTCACGCCTGGCGGCTATTGCTAAACAGCGGGGCTGGCCCATCATCGGTGCGCCGAAGGAGCGCTGATTTGGCGGTTGTCTATTCAAGTCCCTCGTGCTTGCGAAGATGCTCGAGTATGGCATCACGGGCCACGCGGAGGCCGGCCAGTCGTCCCAGTTCCTCCAGGATCTCCAGCTTTCGCGCGAAGAACTCGTGATAGCTCTCGTCATCGTATGGTCCCACGATGTTCATGTCGATGCGAAACTTGGGATCGACGTCAGTCAGGCTGGTGCCTTCCCACACCTCGCATTGGCTCGGGTCAGCGCGTTCCAGCTCGCACATGTGTAGAGCAGCCGCGTAGAACACATCGGCCAGACTCACCGGCTCAGCCGGCGGGGGTCCAATATCGGGGGGCAGTTGGGGCTCGAGTTCCATTGGCTCCAGGTTCTCGGCTTGCAGGCCCTTGGGCGTCTCTTTGATGTCGAAGTCGATCCGTTGCCCGTCGTACAGCGTCGCCAGCCCGGAACGCTGGACGTCGGCGATGTGGACGAAGACGTCATCGCCGTGCTGCCGGCCAATGAACCCGTAGCCTTTTTCGTTGTCGAACCACTTGACAACTCCGGTGGCTCGTGTTGATGCCATATACTTGGTCCTTTCTACACCCTAGCAATCTGTTGCACGTATTGACTCGCGAAGTTTGAGCCAGTGAGAGTATACTGCTTTATGACGAGCAGGTCAAGGCCGGCTTTGCCGCACGCAATCGGCATTGTGGGATTTGAGCGATGACCGGAGGATGGGCGCATTGACGTCTGAACTCAGAAGGCAGCGATCCGAAGAACTGTACAGGGCAGCTCGGCAGCTCTTGCCGGGCGGCGTGGATAGCCCCGTGCGGGCGTTTCGTGCGGTGGGTGGCACCCCGCTCTTCATCGAGCGTGGCGAAGGGGCCTATCTGTTCGATGTGGACGGCAATCAATACCTCGACTATGTGCTGTCGTATGGACCGTTAATCTTGGGTCATGCGCCCCAGGACGTCGTGGCTGCGCTGAAACGGCAGGTGGATGAGGGTACGAGTTATGGCGCTCCGACTGCGCTGGAGTCGGAACTGGCCAGGCTGGTGATTGAGGCTGTGTCATCCGTGGAGATGGTGCGTTTTGTGAACTCCGGCACGGAAGCGACGATGACGGCGCTGCGGCTGGCGCGGGCGTACACCGGTCGCGACAAGATTATCAAGTTCGCCGGCTGCTACCACGGCCATGCCGACTTTCTGCTGGTCCAGGCAGGCTCCGGCGTCGCCACGCTCGGCCTGCCCGACACCCCCGGCGTGCCGCGCGGCATGACCGCCGACACGCTCACAGCGCCGTACAACGACCTGGACGCCGTCCAGGCGCTCTTTGAAGAGTATCCCGAAGAGATTGCCGGTGTGATTGTCGAGCCGGTGGCCGGCAATATGAACGTAGTGCCACCAGTGCCGGGCTTCCTGGAGGGTCTGCGGGACATCACTCGGTCTTACGGCGCGCTGTTGGTCTTCGATGAGGTGATGACAGGTTTTCGCGTTGCCTACGGCGGTGCGCAGGAGCGATATGGCGTGACGCCGGACCTGACAACGTTGGGCAAAGTCATCGGTGGGGGGCTGCCGGTGGGGGCGTACGGTGGCCGGCGCGACATCATGGAGCTGGTAGCGCCTGTTGGGCCGATGTACCAGGCCGGCACGCTCTCTGGAAATCCCTTGGCTATGGTCGCCGGCCTCGAGACGTTGAAGACCATCCGGCAGCCCGGCACGTACGAGCGCTTTGAGGCGCTGGGGCGCCGGCTGGAAGAGGGCATCGCCGAGGCGGCGGCCCAGGTGGGGATCCCAATCTTTCAGACCCGCGTGGGCTCGATGTTTGGCTTCTTCTTCACTGACAGGAAAGTGACCGACTACGTGACGGCCCGAGAAGCAGATACACAGCGGTACGCGGAATATTTTTGGCGCATGTTGGAGCGCGGCGTCTACCTGGCCCCGTCGCAGTTCGAGGCGGGTTTTCTGTCGCTGGCACACGCTGAGGCCGACATCGATGCGACTGTTGCCGCAACGGCAGCGGCCTTCCGAGAGCTGTGACGACATACCGCATTTGTGCAAGTTTTTCGTGAGTGAAATCGCGTAGAATCAGTGCAGATATGCTGAGACCTATCCCGGTTCCAGGTGGCTCGATTCGCCGCATCGGTTCTGTCTGCATCGTTGTGGCGGCATTCGCAACCGTTCTTGGTGTCGTCTCGATGATGTCCGGCACAGAGCCGGCAAGGGCGGAGACGTGTGCGCAACTTGTCATAAATCATGGCTTTGAGGAGGGCGCAGCCGGCTGGGAGACCCAGAGCGCCACCGGTTCCAAGATCATCGTTTCTGAAGCGGCATTCCATGGCTCCTACGGCGCCAGTACAGGCGGGACCAATGGAGCCGATGACCGTTTCTGGCAGTGGATTTCTTTCCCCGATAACCCCTCCAGCATGGGCCTTACGTTCTTCTATCGTATCGAAACGACCGATGCGAGCGATCCGCCGGCTGACTCTTTGTCGGTCCAACTGCTCGACGAGCAGGGCGACGAGTTGGTTGACCTGGTTGAGCTAGACAGTGGGAATGTTCGTGGACAGTGGTATCGCCGTGTGCGTTTCTTCGACCTCGCGGAAGTAGAAAGACTGGCCGGCCGCCGTGCCCGGTTACAGTTTCGTGCAGTGACGGACGAACTGGCGCCCACGACGTTCCTCGTCGATGATATCGATTTGCAGGTGTGCACGGGCGGATCGCCGGCGTTGTCCGGCCTGAGGATGGGTTTGCCGGCCGATGACCTGTCCCGTGATCATTTCCCCGCTCGATCAGAGGAAGTCGTTGTTTCATTTGCGTATGAGAACATCGGGAAGAATGATGCCATCCGGCTGCGCATTCGAGATGTGAATGGCACGTCGTTGCTGGATCACACCTTCGGCAACCTGGTTGGCAGCGGGACCAGGCAGGTGATATTCACCGCGCGAGATGCGGTCGATGGCCTGGTGCGTTCAGGGCTGGATGCGGGCAACGCTGTCACGCGCCACTCGGACCGTGCATTGCAGGCCGCGAGCCGGTTTGAACTGGCGCCATATCTTGAGCAGGCGGTTCTGGCTACGTCGGTTCTGCAGAACGCGGTGATGGAGCTCGGCGAGTTTGAGATTGGCGACACGGCCGGCGCTTATCTCAGTCAGGCTCGGCAACACGTTGAGGCGGCTGTCGATGCCGGCCATGATGCCTTGAATCCTGCTCATGACCTGGTCGGGACAAAGGCCCTCATCGCAACGATGCGCGACGAGGCGCAGGCAGCGATGGTGCAGGTTGCCGAGGCACGCTCTGCTGCTCAGGTTGACTCATTGGCGTTTCCCGACACCACGGGTTGCCAGTTCAATCTAACGAACATTTATCTGAACGGAGCGCCTGTCGATAGCATCGAGTGGACTGTGGGGGCGCCTGGGCCGCCGGCGCGCATTCACCCACCACAGGACCCACGACGGGCCGGCGCGCTTCATGTCCAGCCGCTCATCATCTACACTCGGGGAGTGGCACCCGCACAGGCTCCCCACACGACGCTGATCAGCGGCCGGGCGCTGGATGAGAATTGCCGGCCGGTGGCGGATGGGACCGAGGTTGCGTTTTCGCTGGACGATCCATCCCTCGGTTCGCTCACGCCCCAGACGGCTACGACGTCGGCCGGCTATTTCACGACTTCGCTGGGGACCACGGAAAACCTGGGCGACGGTGCTGTGACAGTGCGCGCCCGACTCGGTGCGGTCGAAGGATCAGGGGTGGTGTTTTTGGTGGGGCCGCCGGCGGCTCTTATCGTGGACGCAGCCGCATTCACGCTGAATCCGGGCGAGAGTACATCGGTGGTTGTTCAGGTGCACGATGCCCGCGGCCAGGCGGTAGCGAATGGGACCGAGGTCAACTTCAGCGTATCACCGCCCGATGCCGGTCGCATCGTTCCAGCCAGTGCTACGACTTCCAGTGGGTTCGTGTCGGCTGCGTTCGTGGCCGGCGACGCCCCAGGGTACGTGACCATCCGCGCGGTCGCTGGTGAGGTCGAGGCGGCGACTGTGGTTCAGATTGAAGAGCCGGCATCGACCGCTACGCCTGCGCCCACAGCGACGGCAACACCCCATCCCACACCCACACTCACCCCGACCCCCACGGCCACGCCAACGCCGCGTTGTGATTCAAGCGATCCTGAGCAAATGTGCAACGGCATCGTGTCTGTTCGCGTATTCGAGGATGCTCGCTGTGACGGACAGTTCAACAATGGCACCGACCGTGTGCTTTTCGGCGTGCCCGTCAGTCTCATCTATCCCGATGGGTCGAGTTACCTCAGAACGAGCGATCCTAACGGATATACGTCCTTCGGCGGGGTTCACCTGCGCGGGGATGAGCGCGTGGCTCTCCTGGCTGAGTACCCCGAAGATATGGTGACCTCTGGCCTCACGCCATGTGACAACAGCGGTAACTTAAAGTTCTTGGGCCGGCGGGACTTCGGTTCATTTGGCGCTGCCTCTGTAGGGTTCCGTGCGTACCGGCAGATTGTCGTCCGACGGGGTGTCTTGCAAGTGGCCGAAGCTTCGCTTTGCTTCACGGCGAAATACTATCTGAACCCCACGGACGATGGTCCGACGGTCTATCTCGTTACGGACGAAGACCTCTCAGAGTATCTGGGCCGGGAAGTGGAAGTAACAGGCTCGACGTGGGAGATTGAGTTCTGCCGATATTTGATGCCGTTTTCCATCGAGTTGGTACCGTAGTGAGCCGAATGCTGTTTCGTCGGGCGTATCTTTCGGACTTGGGGATCGTTACAGACTTGGACATCGTTACAACAGGGCCGGCTTCTCGCATTGAGGGGCTTCTCTCCGGGAGGCCGGCCAGCCACACTGCACATCTCTTGGAGGAGTTCCTGTCGTGACACCTGCCAAACGTTTTGCCCTTACGCTCCTGGGCGTGGGGGTTGCCAGTATCCTTCTCATTAGCTTCACGTTAGCCGGCACTACCCAACTGAAGAACGACAATGGCGAGTTCTACGCAGGGTCGTGGTCTGGCCGATATCGCGGCGATATTGACGGCGCGGTCTTTACCCCCGAGGAGAACCTGTTCCCGCTGCGGATTCAATCCGTTGAGTTCGGTTTTCATCGATCTACTCATGCTCCCTGGATCGCTGACTCAGCGCAAGTGCGCGTACAAATCTACGCGATGCAAGAGGGCACAGTGGGTGAGATCCTGGCGGAAACCCCGGCCTACGTCTTCTCCGGGCTTGACACATGGGTCTCGATACCTCTTGATACGCCCCTGGTACTCGATGAGCCGACCAGCTTCATGGCGGCCGTGAAGTGGGAATCAGGCGACAATAACGAGCCGGCTCTCCCCCTGGCGCTAGACTCAAACCTCGCTGCTCCACAGGAAGATAAGGATGCGAAGAATCTTTACCATCGCGTGGATGTATTCTTGCCTGAGGCGTGCCAACTCGGATTCTGTACGCACAGCGAGCTCGGTCTGCAGGACACAGATGGTCAATCCATGGGCTTCAACATGATCCGTGTTACCATCGACACGCCGGAAACCCCCACGGAGACGCCGGCCACGCCCACGCCCACGCCCACTGCCACTCCAACCGTCATCCCACTGCCAACTCCGTACCAGCCGCGCGTCTATTTGCCGAGCGTACTCCGTGACTATGCTGCTTCCCTCAGCACGCTCAGGGTGGGCTCTGTGCCTGACGAGGGGGAAAGCTTCGCGCTGACGTCAGGAAACACACTGGCTGGTCGGTGTTGGCCTGGAGTAGACAACAACCTGTGGGTGGGTAGCGAACCGCTGGATGAGCGCGGTGTTATGCGGAGTGTCATTCGGTTTGATTTGAGTGCGTTGCCTGCGGGTGCGGCTGTCCAGGAGACGGAGCTACGGCTGGTTGCTGTGGAGGCTCCTGCTGATAGTACCCCTATTGCGGTTTCCGTTTACAACATCACCCGATCCTGGGCCTGGGTCAGCTGCCCCACGTGGAATTCGCTGGCCAGCGCTGTGGGCGAATCATGGGGCAGTGTGATGGTTGGGCCGACGGTTGAAGTCTACACTATCGACGTGACTGCCCTTGTGCGCCAGTGGCTGAGTGGCGGTCTG
>JBHHTZ010000144.1:0-7997 GCA_046753605.1 Anaerolineae bacterium | reverse complement strand
GGGCTACGACCGACTGCCGGTCGCTGTGCAGCATGCGGCGGAAGACTTCGCCGCAGCGCTTGCCCGCCGGCCGGCCCAGATCGCCCAGACCGCCCTCCCGCTGATTCGCGATGGCGCCACCATCATGACCATCTCGTCCAGCTCGATGGTGTTTGCGGCCTTGCAGCACGCCCACGATGCTCACAAGCACATCCGGGTGATCTGCCTGGAGTCACGACCCCAGCGCGAAGGAGTGGACTTCGCCCGCCGGCTCGCCGGCATCGGGATCGACGTCACGCTGGTGGTCGATGCGGCCATGGCGCACTTCATGCAGGACGTGAATCTGGTCATCTTCGGCGCCGACACCGTCTCGCCGAGGGGGCTGGTGAACAAGATCGGCACCTACGCCCTGGCCCTGGCCGCCGATGCTCACGGGGTGCCGGCCTACAGCCTGGCCGGCACGGAAAAGTTCCTGCCGGCCAGCCTGCTAGGCCGCTTCGAGATCGAGCAGCAGGACCCGCGCGAAATCTTGAATGAGCCGGCGCCGGCCCACCTGGACGCCATCAACCTCTACTTCGACCTGACGCCGCTGGATTTTGTGGCCGGCATCGTCACCGAAGAGGGAGTGCTCACACCGGCTAATGTCGAGGAGATGCTCACGGGCATCGAAGTCCATCCGGCTTTGTTGCGCAGTTAGATTGCCACAACATGAAACCGAGAATTGGCCTGCTCCGTTGATCCGAACGGCCCACCTTGTATTGACCTCGTAACACCCCTGTACGCACCACATCTACCGTTTCCCCCCTGTCTGAGCGCCGAACAAGCGCCTAGACGTTCAGCTAATGTATATGGCTCGTAGCAAAACCTGAACCAAATACATACCCCTTCTTGGCCACTTCTGAACAACTTTCTGGTATCTTTAGCACAGCTCGATCGAGCGATATCCGGACCACAAGGACCAAACACAATATGCTATGGAGGTGTAGCAAATGAAACAGTTCAAGTATGTTGCGGCCATGATGCTCGTCGTGGCCATACTGGGAAGCGCAGCCATCACCTACGCGGCCGAAGGCGATTCGCCCCCCGGCCGGGGACACAGGCCGCGTGGGGTAGCCGGCGAAGTCACGGCTGTGAGTGACAATGGCCTGACGCTTGTGAACCGCGCAGAGGAAACCGTCAACGTGAACGTCAGCGCAGACACTGTCGTGTTCCTGATGGCGACCCAGACCGAAGGCAGTCTGAGCGACATCGCGGTGGGTGATCATGTGAACGTTCATGGCCGGCCCAGCGAAGAAGGGGCTGTCGAGGCGGTGCGCATCGACGTGGCGCCGGCCGGCGACAGGGCCGGCGGCCGCGTAACGGCGGTCGACGGGCAATCCATCACCGTGGAAAACCGCGAGGGTGAGGCTACCACCATCGTCACCAATGCCAACACCACATTCTGGATCGGTCCAGAGGAGCAGGGCAGCCTGGCCGACGTGACCGCAGGCAAGTTTGTGAACGCCTACGGGGAACTTCAGGACGGTTCCCTCTCCGCCAATTTGGTATTCGTCAGAGAGAGGCCGCCGCACAGGCCAGGTGGACCGGGCGGTCCCCGACCGGGGCTACGTGGCCAGGGCGATTGCCGGCCAGACGCCACAAACAAGTGACCATGATGAGGTCCGAGGGGGCCTACCGGCCCCCTCGGACTACCCCGCATTTGACCTGGAAGGGGGCTCTTTCGCTTCTCGCTTTGATGCTTTTGGCATTTACGTTTACGCTCACAGAACCTGAATAGAATCTAATCCACCTGTTTACAAAATCGTAACATATTCCTGGTACCCTATCTACAGGACAAAACCAGATAGCGGGGAGGATGTCGAAAATGTCTACCGTCGTACGAAACGATGCAATCCTGAGTGATCGCGCGGTTCATCACCCAGACGCCGGGTCTCAGAGGCTGTATGAGATCAGCACGCAGCAGGTGGTTGCCGCTATCGGGCTGGGGCTTGTCCTCCTGTTAGGGGCATTCCTGCGCTTCTACCAGTTGGGCGCGTACAGCATCGGCAACACCTACTACGCCGCCACGATCAAATCCATGCTGACCTCGTGGCACAACTTCTTCTACGCCTCGTTTGAGCCAGGTGGCTCCGTGACGGTGGACAAGCCCCCGCTGGGCTTCTGGGTACAGGCTATCTCGGCCTACTTCCTCGGCGTCAACGGCTTCGCCCTGGCGCTACCGCAGGCGCTGGCCGGCGTGCTCTCTATTGGCGTGCTCTACAAGCTGGTCAAACGCTATTTCGGCGTCCTGGCCGGCCTGACCGCTGCGCTGGCACTGGCCGTCACACCCGTCACCATCGCCACCGAGCGCAACAACACCATCGACGGGTTGCTGGTCTTCGTGCTTCTGCTGGCCGCCTGGGCGTTCATCAAAGCCACAGAAACGGGCAGGTTGCGCCACTTGCTGCTGGGGGCAATTCTGGTCGGTGTGGGGTTCAACATCAAGATGCTGCAAGCCTTCATGCCATTGCCGGCCTTCTACGCCCTCTACCTCTTCGGTTGCCGGCATGCCTGGTGGAAGCGAATTCTGCACCTCGGCGCGGCCACGGTGGTTCTGTTAGTGGTGTCGCTCTCGTGGGCGGTCGCCGTTGACCTGACGCCGGCCGACCAGCGCCCGTACATAGGCAGCAGCACCGACAACACGGTGATGGAGCTGATCATCGGGCACAACGGCCTGGCGCGCCTGGGGCTGCTGAACCGGGGACCCGGCAGAGGCCGCGCTCCCCAGGACGACGGCCGGCGAGCCGGGCGCGTTCCCCCGGGGGATGGCCGTCCCGCACCCCCTCCCCGAGATGGAGCCCCCGTTCCAGGAGATGGTCCATCCATGCAGGGCTTCGCCGGCCGTCCGCCTGCACCCTCCGGAGGGCGCGCTCCCTTCGGCAACGTCCCCCCGCTCGCCGGCGACGGGGGCGGCAATGTCCCCGTCCGTCCGGGCGGCGGTCCCGGTGGGCCGGGCGAAACCGGCCGCGCCGGCCTGACGCGCCTGTTCAGCCAGCCGCTGGTCGAAGAGGCATCCTGGCTGCTGCCGCTGGCCCTGCTGGGCATCCTGCTGACAGCCCTGGTGCTGGGCTGGGCCTGGCCGTTGAGTCAGAAGCATCTGGCGCTGCTCTTCTGGGCCGGCTGGTTGCTGCCCGAATTGACCTACTTCTCCTTCACCGCCGGCCTGTTCCACCGCTACTACCTGATCATGCTCGGCCCGCCGCTGGCCGCGCTGGTGGGCATCACCCTGTGGGCCGTGGCACAACTCGCCCGCCGCAGGCGTTGGCTGGCCCTGGGCGCGCTGGTCATGCTGATCGCCGTCACCCTGGGGTTGCAGGCCGGCGTGGTGAGCGACTACGCGCAGCTTGACTGGCTGATGCCGCTCGCCGCCGCCATTGCCGTGACCGGCCTGGGGCTGCTGGCCCTGGGGAGCACGCCCGCCCTGCGCAAAGTTGCCCTGGGCCTGGTGCTGGCCGGCCTGCTGGCTGCGCCCTTCTTCTGGTCGGTTCAGGCGGCAACGACCTATCACCCCAACGTCGCGCTGCCCACCGCCAGCCTGGCGGACAATCAGGCCACCACGTTCATGACGCCCAATAAGGTTGACATGACGGCCAACGACGAAGCCATCCTGAACTACTTGCTGGCGCACACGGAGCCAGACACCTACCTGCTGGCCACGCTCAACACGCGCAGCGCAGCGCCCTTCATCCTGGCCACCGGCCGTCCGGTGCTGACCTTCGGGGGCTTCAGCGGGAGCGACAACATCGTCAGTGCCGGCGGCCTGGCGCAGATGGTCGCCGATGGGCAGGTGCGTTACGTGCTCGGCCTGCCGCAGCAGAAGCCCGATCTGGCAAACTGGATTGCGGATAACTGCTCGGTGGTGAACGTACCCGGTCTGACGGTTGTTCAGGATAACAAACCAGCCGGCAGGGCCTTCCCGCCTGGCCGTCCGGCTGAGAGCGAGGTGTTGTATGACTGCGGGCACTAAGCCCATCGGGGCAACCGACCGGCTGCCCTTACCCAGTCTGTCCATCCTGGCACAGGCCGGCAAGTTCATGGCCGTGGGTGTGCTCAATACGCTCATCGACGCCGCGACCTACTTCATGCTGACCCGCTGGACGTTCCTGTCTGTGCTGCCGGTCTGGGCCAAAGGCATCTCCTACGTGGTCGGAATGGTCAACAGCTTCTTCTGGAACCGCACCTGGACGTTTCGGTCGCGGAGCAACCCCTGGCACGCGGCGGGGCTGTTCACGCTGACCCATGTCGCCGCCCTGGGCATCAACGCCGGCACGATGGCGCTGGCGCTGCAGGGTCTTCACCTGCCCGAGCTCGTCGCCCTGGGGTTGGCGACCGGGGCGTCCTTTGTGTGGAATTTCGTGCTGAACAAGTGGGTGGTGTTTCGCTGAATCTGGCCGGCTTTGACCGGTGGCACAGGTTCCGGCTATAATGTTCATGCGTGGCCGAAAAAAGAGTGTTTAAGATATGGCACCAGCATCAGCGACTACAACTCCCTCGACCTTCCTCGAACGCCAGGTAGACCGGCTGTCGGCGCCCCGCGTTGTGGCGAGCATTCTGATCATCTTCGTCCTGTCGCTCGCCGGCGTCGGTTTGATAGGGGGCATCCCTGTCCCGAGGTTGGCGGGGCGGTTCTGGATCGGGCGTCTCATGCACGCAGCGCTTTTCGGGTATCTCTTGCTGGCGCACCGCTTTATGTGCCAGTTCAGGGATGGCGCCATCGACGCCTTTCGATCCCTGGTGTCCTGGAGCGATGAGAAGTTTGACGAGCTGCTGGCTCAGTCCAGCGCCCGCAACTCACCTCGGGAATGGATGGCTTTGGTGGCCGGCGCTGTGTTTGGATTGCTGCTCGTGCGGCCGTGGCGGGCACGCCCCATGCCGCAGTTCCAGCCGGCGACAGGCTCCCTCCAGTTGCCAGGTCAACTGGCGAGGTCAGGCCCATCAGGCTGGATGACGCTGTACGCCATCCTGACTGCCCTGCTGGCCTTTGGCCTGCTGGGTTGGATCATCTACCGCGCCCTCGCCGACGCGCGGCTCTTTTCCGACCTGCACCGTCAGCCGCTCGACATCGACATCTTTGATCCGACGCCTCTCGAACCTGTGGCCCGCATGAGCCTGAGCATATCCGTGGCCTTAATCGGCGCCACGACGCTGCCACTGATTCTGACTCAAGATCCGCAGTCTCTTCTCAGGCCCATACCTCTGATCATCAACGTTACGCTGATTGTGGTGGCCGTCATCGTGTTTTTCCTGATGATGGCAAGTACCCACCGCGTCATGGCCGAGGCCAAGGAAGAAAAGATGAAACTGGTCCGCGACACCCTGTCGGCGATGTTCTCGAAGCTGGAGGCGCGCACGGCTGCCGGCGAGTTACACGACATGGAGGCCCTATCCGACTCCATTACCGCCTGGCTGACGTACAAGAAACAGGTTGAGGAAGCCCCGGAGTGGCCCTACACAACCGACACACTCCGCAATCTGCTCCTATCGACCCTCGTACCCGTACTGGCCTGGACCGCACAGATCATCGTGGAGTATCTCACGTGAAACGGCGCAGCGTGTGTCATGGCTAAGACGATCCTGGTGGTGGACGACAAGGCCGGCGTGCGACAGCTTGTGCGGGAGTACCTGACGGAGCAGGGCTTTCGTGTGGTGACGGCCGACAACGGACGCAACGCCCTCTTCGTCGCGCGCCAGGAAAAGCCCGACCTCATTCTGCTCGACATCATGATGCCCGAGATGAGCGGCGATGAATTCATGCGCATCTACACCCGAGAAAAGGACACCCCCATCATCCTCCTGACCGCCAAAGTGGAGGAGTCGGACAAAGTGGTGGGGTTGGAACTCGGTGCGGACGACTATGTGACGAAGCCATTCAGCATGCGGGAACTCGTCGCCCGCATTCGGGCGGTGCTGCGTCGCATGGAGAAGGCCCGCGTGCCAGCGGAGATACTACGTGCCGGCGACATCACCCTCGACCGATCGACGCACCAGGTGACAGTGGGTGGCCGGCCTGTCAATCTCACGCCCACCGAATTCGATCTATTGGCCATTCTGATGTCGGCCCCTGGACAGGTCTACTCCCGCCAGATGCTGTTGGAAGAGCTACAGGGCATTGCCTTTGCCGGTCTGGAGCGCTCCATCAACGTCCACATCAGCAATCTGCGCGCCAAGATCGAGCCGGACCCGAGCAGCCCGCGCTACATCGAGACCGTGTTCGGGGTCGGCTACCGCTTTCGCGACGATCCAGTTGACTGATTGAGGATCAGGTATGCGGTCTCTCGCTTTCAAGCTGGTGTTTGCCTTCCTCCTGGTGAGCCTCACCAGCGTTGCTCTGGTGGCTGTATTCGCCCGGTGGGCGACGGTCACGGAGTTTGACCGCTTTGTGCTGGATCAGGCGCAGAGCGACTTCGTCGCCACAGTAACGGCGTACTACGAGACGTACGGGTCATGGCGCGGCGTGGCCGAGTATGTGCGCCAGCAGCGGCTTGCGCCCGGCGCACCTCCGCCGCCTGGGGGAGCGCCGCCGGCCTTGCCGCCAAACACGCTTCGCAATCCTCAGCCAGGTCAGCCACGCCCCTTCTTGCTGGTCAACCCGGAGGGGCGTGTGATCGTGCCGGCGGAGCCGTTCCGCGTGGGCGATTACGTGCCGGCCAAGGATGTGAAGCGGGGAATCCCCATCGAAGTTGATGGGCAGGTGGTGGGGAGGGTGATTCCGCCTCGCACTGGACCTCCGCCGCGCGAGCCGGGGGAAGAGCGCTATATTGCCCGCACCAATCGAGCGCTCCTCCTGGCGGCCGTCGGGGCGGCAGGGATTGCCCTGCTCCTCGGTATCATACTCGCGCGCACCCTCACCCAGCCGCTACGCGACCTGACAAGTGCCACACGGGCGATGGCAAAGGGCGAGATCGAGCAAGAAGTGGCCGTTCGCTCAAGCGACGAGCTGGGCGAATTGGCTGCCTCGTTCAACCAGATGAGTGCCGATTTGGCACGGGCCAACCAGTTGCGGCGTCAGATGACCGCCGACATCGCCCACGATCTGCGTTCTCCCCTTACGGTGATTGCCGGCTACGTTGAATCCCTGCGTGACGGTGTGCTGAAGCCCACGGCCGAGCGGTTCGACACCATCTACAACGAAGTGGAACATCTCCAGCGATTGGTGGAGGACCTGCGTACGCTGTCCCTGGCCGATGCCGGCGAGTTGCCACTCAACCGCCAGCTCACGTCGCCGCAGAATCTGCTGGAACGAGCGGCAGCGTCCTACAGGCATCAGGCCGGGCAGCAGAACGTCGCCCTGCGAGTCAAGGCTGCCCCTGGGCTGTCGGAGATCGATGTGGACCCGGAGCGGATGGCGCAAGTGCTGGGCAATCTGGTCAGCAATGCGCTGCGCTACACGCCCGCCGGCGGACAGATTGTCCTTTCGGCCGAGGGCACAGCCGATACAGTGTTGCTGTCAGTTCAAGACAGCGGGGCAGGCATTGCTCCAGAGGACCTGCCACGTGTTTTCGACCGGTTCTACCGTGGGGACGCGGCGCGTCAGCAACACGATGGGGAGTCGGGCCTGGGCCTGGCGATTGCCAAAGCGATGGTCGAAGCGCATGGCGGAACGCTCTCGGTCGCCAGTGAACTCGGCCGAGGGACGACGTTCATGATTGCCTTGCCGGTCGATTCAGGTGTCAGCCCTCCTCTGAAGACAGCTTCCGCGTGACTTCGCATATCCACCCCTGCCCAACACGTGGGCGAGCGAGGCGCTGCGGGTTTTGCCGATTCGATCCCAACCTGATATAATTCACCCAACGCACCCACTGAGGACGACATCGTGAAAATCAACTCCGTTATCTGGCAACCTGATGTTATCGAGAAACTCGAAGCCAAGCATGACGTCACAGTCGAAGAGGTTGAGTATGGCAAAGCTACCAGAGTTCGAGACCGTGGACGAAGAAGTCAAGTTTTGGGAGACCCACGATTCGGCCGATTACTGGGAC
>JBHHTZ010000143.1:0-8031 GCA_046753605.1 Anaerolineae bacterium | reverse complement strand
GGAGCGCAGACCATGCAACAAGAACTCGGACAGCGCAGCGGTTGGAAAGAGATGCAGGAGAACTGGCTGGACACCCGCCGGCGAGACCTGGGCATGTGGGCTTTTGCTCTCAATCGGGCAACGGGCTTGTTGCTGGTCATCTACCTGCTCGTTCATCTGGCGGTCTTGAGCCAGTTGGCGACAGGGCCGGCCAGCTATGGTCGGTTCATCAGTCTCATGAAGTCCCCGTTCTTTCTCGCCTTCGATGTGGTACTTATCGCAGTGTTGCTGTATCACGCGCTCAACGGTCTCCGTGTGACGTTGGTCATGCTGGGGATCGGTATCAGCCAACATCGCCTGATGTTCTGGGCGGCGATGGTTGTCAGCCTGCTGGCCCTCATTTTCAGCGCCTATCTGATCTTTGCGGCGTAGGGAGAAAACGTGTCATGGAGCAAGACATCCAGTTGGGAAAACGACGACATTCTTTCGTGTGGTTACTGCAAGCGGCAAGTGGCGTGCTGCTGGTCATACTCATTCTACTTCACATGATTGTCCAGCACTTCACCGCCGGCGAGTTATTGACCTACGAAGATGTGGTTGCGTACCTGTCCAACCCGGTCGTGTTCGCCCTCGAAACATTGTTTCTCATTACCGTCACATTCCACGCCCTGGCTGGTGTGCGATCTGTGGCGCTGGACCTTGGTTTGAACGATCATCAGGATCGTCGCCTGACGCGAGTCTTGTGGGTCGTTGGCACGCTCATGGTAGTCTACGGCATCGGGATCACTCTCTACATCACGACTTGACGCTGGCTCTTGCAGGAAAGCACACCGAAGGGGGCAAAGTCGGGCGTATGAATCATCAGGCTTTGCCCTCAAGTTTTGCCCCGACACGTTTCTTGCGAACTGCCGGCGCGCAGGCTATAATTGAGGTTACGTGAGGTTCGATAAACTTGACGAAGCAAGAACAAAGTAATCCATCATCGTCTCCACGACTGGTCAGCCTGGTCATTGTTGCCCACAGTCACAAGTTGGCGCAGGGGGTCTGTGAACTGGCCCGAGAGATGGCGCCCAGTGTGCGGATTGTGCCGGCCGGTGGATTGGACGACGAAACCATCGGCACCAACATGGAGCGCATCAACGCAGCATTGGAAGATGCCTGGAGCGACCACGGCGTTCTGGTACTGATGGACCTGGGCAGCGCCGTAATGAGTGCAGAAATGGCGGTGGAAATGTTGCCGCCAGACCGCCAGTCCAGCGTACGCTTGAGCGAGGCGCCGATAGTCGAAGGGGCGATCTCTGCTGCGGTTCAGGCTGAAGGGGGCGCCTCGCTGGAGCAGGTTGCTCAGGCCGCGTTGGAGGCGCGTCACATCCGCAAACTCGGTGATCAGGCCGAGGATGTTGTCGAGACAGCTCCGCCGACAGGCGCGCAAGTGGAGGCCGAAGAGATCCGCCTGCAGATTCGCAACCGTGTTGGTCTCCATGCCAGGCCGGCGGCGCTGTTCGCTCGCACAGCAGCGCGCTTCAGCGCTGATGTTCGCGTGCGGGACGTCACGACCAACGGCGCCCTCGTCAACGCCAAGAGCTTGATCAGTGTTGTCGGACTTGGAGCCGGCCAGGGGCATGAGATTGCAGTAAGCGCCGCCGGCCCGGATGCCTCAGATGCCCTGGGCGCACTCCAGCATCTGGTAGAAGAGACGTTGGTCGAACTGGAACCGCCGGAGCCGGAGGAGCCTCCGGCTGAGCCGGGCGTGGAACCGCAGGTCCAGATTGTGGGCGAGCTTGCGCCAGGCGTCCTACACGGTATCGGTGTGGCGGACGGTGTGGCAATCGGGCCGGCTCACCACTACGCCTACGCGGCACCTGAGGTCGAGCGCCGGCAGATTGATGACCTGGCGGCGGAGTGGCAGCGGTTTCTCGTTGCCGCAGACCAGGTGGCCGATGATCTTGAGCGCGTGCGGCGACGAGCGACAGAGCGTATCGGCAGCGAAGAAGCCGCCATTTTCGGCGCGCAGGCTATGCTCCTGTCCGATCCGGAATTCCTCGCCAGGGTTCGCCAGGTGATCGAGGGACAGCGCATCAATGCAGAGGCGGCGGTCGAGGAGGTCACGGGCGAGTTTGCGGATCGGCTGAGCGGCATCGAGCTGCCGGTGTTTCAGTCGCGAGCGGCCGACGTGCGGACGGTGGGCCACCGCGTCGTGAAGTGTTTGCTGGGCAAAGAAATCGAGGCGCCCATCTTGCCAGACCATCCTGTAATATTGATTGCGCGCGATCTGACGCCGGGTGAAACGGTGGGCCTGGATGTGGAGCGCGTGGTGGGCTTTTGCACGGCCGCTGGCGGCGCCACTTCGCACACAGCCATCCTCGCCCGGGCCCTGGGATTGCCGGCCGTGGTCGGCCTGGGGGATACCATCCTGCGTGTAGCCGACGAGACCCCTCTGATCATTGATGGGACAGCCGGCCAGGTGCTGGTAGCCCCCGACGAGAGCACGCAGGCACGCTACGCCGAGAGACGGGCCTCGCAGACCTCAGTTGCAGAAGAGGCGCGCCAGGCGGCTCAGCAACCGGCTCGAACGAAGGATGGCCAGCGCATGGAGGTCGTGGCTAACGCCGGCAATGTGGCGCTGGCTCACCGGGTGTTGGAGTACGGTGCTGAGGGCATCGGGCTGTTGCGCACCGAATTCCTCTTCCTGGGGCGGGACTCGCTCCCCGATGAGGAGGCGCAGTACCAGGCGTATCGTGCAGTGGCGGACGTCTTGGGCCAGCGACCGCTCATCATTCGGACGCTGGACATTGGCGGGGACAAGCAGGTGCCATATCTGGATTTGGGCGAAGAGATGAACCCGTATCTGGGATGGCGGGCGATTCGCATCTCCCTGGATAGACCAAATCTATTCAAGACGCAGCTCAGGGCGATTCTGCGGGCCGGCCACGACCGCAACGTGAAGGTGATGTTCCCACTCATCGCCAGCATAGATGAGGTGCGCCGGGCCAGGGCGCTACTTCGCGAGGCACAGGCGGAGCTGACCGATGCCGGCGTCGATTATGCGCACGATATCGACGTCGGGATCATGATCGAGGTGCCAGGCGCGGCTATCCTGGCCGATCTACTGGCCCACGAGGTGGACTTCTTCAGCATCGGCACAAATGATCTGGTGCAGTACACACTGGCGGTAGACCGAGGCAATGAGCGCGTGGCCGCCTACTCCGATCCTTTCCAGCCGGCCGTGCTGCGCCTGCTGAAATCGGTGATCGATGGAGCCCACGCCGCCGGCATCTGGGTTGGCTTGTGTGGCGAACTGGCCGGCCAGCCCGATGCCATCCCCCTGCTCCTCGGCCTGGGGCTGGACGAGTTCAGCATGGAGCCGGCGTCGATCCCGCGCGCCAAACAGATCATCCGTCAGCTCACGACCGAAGAAGCGCGTCAGATCGCCGAAACGGCGCTATCGTTCAGCACCGGCCACGAAGTAGGCGAGTATCTGGGAACCCACGCCAGTTTGCTGGATGGCTAGATGGCTGGGTGGCTAGACGTCTTCGATCGCCGAAGGTCTCCTGACCGAGGCGAATAGGGCTCGGTCAGGAGACCTTCGCCCATCATAGGGGCTGGATGGTTAGATGGCTGGATGGCTGGATGGACAGTACACTTTCCAAATGCGTGAGGAGAGGCGCTGATGAGGCTACAAGGCAAGAAGATTGCCTATCTCGTCGAAGAGGGGTTTGAGGATCTGGAATTCTGGGTCCCTGTGATGCGGCTGCGCGAGGAAGGGGCCGCGGTGACGGTCATCGGGACCGGGAGCAAGGAAACCTACACCGGCAAACATGGTCTGAAAGCCACGCCAGACACGACCGCCGATCAGGTGAGAGCCGGCGACTTCGATGCCGTGGTCATTCCCGGCGGGTGGGCGCCGGACAAGCTGCGCCGCTATGCAGCGGTCAAGAAGCTGGTGCGGGATGCGTACGACCAGGGCAAGATCATCGGCAGCATCTGCCATGCCGGCTGGGTCCCGGCGTCGGCCGGCATCGTGGCCGGCCACCGCGCCACCGGCTCCACCGGCATCAAGGATGACCTGGAGAATGCTGGCGCTACGTGGGTTGATGCGCCGGCTTTTCGGGATGGCAATCTGGTCTGGGGGCGGGTCGTGAAGGATATTCCAGATTTCTGCCGCGAACTGGTGACAGCCATTGCTGAACACCAACCCAAAGACTGATGCAGGCTGCTGACCGACGTAGTCCGATGCGAATTGTTGTCGTTGGTGCGGGTGCGATTGGCTGTCTGGTGGGCGGACGGCTGGCGGCGGCCGGTCAAGAGGTGACGCTGGTGACTCGCGCCTGGCTGGCCGACACCATTGCCACCAGCGGGCTTCGTCTGAACATCAGCGGCGAGTCTCTCTACGTGCCGGAGATCGCCGCCGTGACAACGGTGAAGGAAGCGGGTTTTGAATTCGGGCCGTTCGACCTGGTACTGTTCACGATGAAGTCCTACGACACCGCCGCCGGCATTCGCGACCTGAGCGAGGCGGTCCACCAGCCACTGCCGGTGATGTCGCTGCAGAACGGAGTTGGCAACGAGCAACTGCTGAGCGCTGCATTTGGCCCCGCGCAAGTGATTGCCGGCGTGATCACCTCGCCGGCCGAGATGCCGGTGCCAGGTGTCATCCGCGCCTCGTCCGGCGCCGTTGGCCTGGCCGCGTTGGACAACGAAATCCTCGCCCGCAGTGTGGTGGCAGCCTTTCGGTCTGCTGACTTCAAGGCCCGTGTCTACGACGACTGGCGCGGACTGAAGTGGTCCAAGCTGCTCCTCAACATACTGGGCAACGCCACATCGGCTATCCTGGACTGGCCGCCAGAGCAGGTCTTCGGCGATCCGCAGTTGTTTTACCTGGAGCTGCGGGCCTGGCACGAAGCGCTGGTTGTCATGCAGGCCCAAGGCATCAAGATGGTCTCGTTGCCGGGCTATCCACTGCCCTGGATCGTCCGGTTGTTCCGCTGGCTTCCGCCTTCAGCCCTGCAACCGATTGTCCGACGAGCCATCGCCGGCGGCCGCAGTGGCAAAATGCCGTCACTGCACATCGATCTGGCGAAGGGCAAAGCCGACTCCGAGGTGACAGTCCTGAACGGCGCAGTGGTCGATGCTGGCCGGAATCTGGGTATACCAACGCCTGTAAATGAGGCGCTAACTGACACCCTGATCCGCATCGTGATGGGGCGCATAGAGAGGGATGCTTTTCGCGGCCGGCCGGACCGCCTTCTGAAGGTCGTAGAGTCGAAGCAGAGTCAAGGGGAGCGAGTACATTGCTAAGAAACGGCACAAGAAAAAGCGCAGGCGAAGCGGCGCGGAGCCGGAAATCTCATCTGAGCAAACTGACGAGGTGAGACGGAGCAACATGTTCATGTTTGGTGGGGTGATGGGGCTTGCTCTCGGCGCAGTAGTGGCTTTCAACCTATTCCCGACCGAAGGACCCCGCGCAATCGCAATCGGTTCTGTTATTGCCTTCACGACCTGGTTCGGCTTCTGGATGAACTACGGACGCAAGAAGTGACAGTTGACGTGCATTTGCTGTTGAAAGGGATGAAAATGTTGGATGGGTGGGAGTTGAGACTGTATGACACGGTTCGGGATGGCGTTGCCGTGATGGACTGCTCGGCCTGGGGGCGGGTGCGGATGGCCGGCGAAGACCGGGTTGACTTTCTGCACCGCATGTCCACCAACGAGGTGCGGGACCTGGCACCCGGCATGGGCCGGCGAACTGTCTTGACGTCGGACATCGGTCGAATCGTGGCGGTAGTCACTGCGTATGCCTTGCCTGATCACCTGCTTCTCGTCACCGAGCCTGGCGGAGCTGAGCGGGTGATCGGACACATGGGGCGCTATGTCTTCTTCCGCGACCGCGTCGAGTTCACGGACGCCACGGACGAGACCGGAATGCTCTGGCTGTGCGGGCGACGAGCGGTTGCCTTCGTCAAGGGCTTCGTGGGTCCCGCCATCGCAGACCTTGGGACTGACACCTTCATCGAGACGGAACTCGACGGAGTAGCAACTGTCATGGTCCGTACAGAGGAACTGGGCCTGGGCGGCGTAACGCTGTTCGTGGACCGCGCCGCGACTGAACCGCTTCTCGAAAGACTGCTCGATGCCGGCGTACAGCTCATGGACGCCTCGGTGTACGACGTCTTGCGCGTAGAGGCCGGCCAGCCCATCTATGGCCGCGAGATTAGCGAGGAGTTTAACCCGCTAGAGGCCGGCCTGAAGCCGATGATCAGCTTCACCAAGGGCTGCTACATCGGCCAGGAAGTTGTGGCGCGGCTGGATACGTATGACAAAGTGAAGCAGCAGTTGGTCGGTGTGCGGCTGGAACGGCTGCCGGTTGCGGAAGACAGGCCGGCGTTGATGTCCGGCGACGACGCGGTCGGCTTTCTGACAAGTTGGGTCCAGTCGCCGGCTCATGGCCCGATTGCCCTGGGCTATGTGCTCAGCAAGCACCTGGAACCCGAGATGGCCGTTCAAGCTGTAGACACCGAGGGGCATATTCTGGGGCAGGTTGTGGATTTGCCCTTTTCCTGATCGATGGCTAAGCCCTCTATCCGCTTCTCCTCTGCCGAGTCTTACGGATTGTCCCCCTGGGAAGCAGCGTGGAGCCCGTACGACGAGGATACGTACCGTTTTGTGCTCGATCACGTCGACTCCAGCGATGTTGTGTTGGAGATCGGGGCCGGCGATCTTCGGCTGGCGCGCCGGCTGGCGGCGGTCGCCCGACAGGTGATCGCCGTGGAGATCAATCCCACGGTTCTGATTTGCAGCGCGCGACAGCGGCCATCCAACCTGTCCGTCGTCTGTGCCGATGCCCGGCGCCTATTCTTTCCCCCGGACACCACCGTCGGGGTGTTGCTGATGCGCCACTGCGAGCACTTTCGATTGTACGTCGAGAAGCTGAGAGCAGTCGGGTGCCGGCGGCTGATCACAAACGCCCGCTGGGGGATGGGGGTCGAGGTGGTGGACCTGGGGCCGGCGCAGCCTTTCGAGGAAGTGAGGGCCGGCTGGTACGCGTGCAAGTGTGGATCTGTCGATATCGTGCCAGGGACACGCCCCGATGATCTTGCAACGGTGGATGATCTGATTGCGCAGGAGGTTGAATGCTGTCCAACCTGCACCTCAGCCAGCGGTGATTTTGCGTAGTGCAAACGTATGCCGGGCGCTTAGCGTGCGCGTAGACAAACCGTTGGCAGAGGTGTACAATAGAGGCAGCATTCTCCTCCTTCGAGAGAGCGCCAAGTCTCTGGAAACAGACGTCTTGGCGCTCTGTCATTTAGGCTGTTTGCTACCAGGAGAGGGCAACTATGGCTCGGGCGTCGGTGTTCCCTCGGGGCCGGGGCTCGCAACAGTGAAGAACCAGGTGCTCGTCACCTTGCCGTACTCGAGTGTGACCCATCGCTCGCCAGACGGCGGGTAGCTGTAGGAGCCCGCCGGTTGATTGGCATCGACCACTCGATACGGTCCTCCCGCCAGATTATTGAAGTCTGCGAAGCCGCCACATCCGGTGACGCCGTTGGCCACGAAATTCCCACCGGCGTCGTAGACGGTGAAGGCTGCTCCCGCCACAGGCTCTCGCGGCTGGTTGGCCTGCCGGCTGCCGGCGAGATAGGCGTAGACCCGCAGGCCGGCTCCGGCCACCTCTGGCGCTTCGTAGAAGTAGACGCCAACTCGCCCGTGTGACCGAACCCAAACCCACTCACCGGGCGCGTTTCTGCCGCCGGGGAGGTTGCTTCGACGCGCCGTTGTCCAATTGGGGTCAGGATTGAGGAGGACGCGGTAAGGTCCGCTGGGCAACTGATCGCGCTCAATATAGCCGAGGCAGGTTGTTGATTCCTGCGCCACTTGCTCACCGCTGCGGTTGTAGATGGTCACAACGCGGTTGCCCAGTGGTTGTTCAGTGAGCCGGTCATAGACGTGGACGTGCAGATACCCCGCACTCTCTGGAGGCTGGTCGAGGAGAGTGGCATCCTCAGGCCCTTGTGCGATTGCACGCGACGAGAGCAACAGGCCGGCTAGCAGAAA
>JBHHTZ010000142.1:0-8070 GCA_046753605.1 Anaerolineae bacterium | reverse complement strand
GGAGTGAGGAATCCCTGGAACCGTGCAAGAAAAGGCGCAGCCCGTTGGCATAAGCATCAACAGCCATGCAGAAGAGAAGTGGCTGTTTCCCCAGCGAAGCCACTTATCCGAGTACAGTCTCAGGGATTCCTCACTCCGCTGGCGCTCCGTTCGGAATGACATATCGGTGTTGGTTCCCCGATTAATTCTTCAAACTTCATCAGTCGTTCCCGCCGGCCACGAAACCACTGAAGTGGTTACTACGTATCCCTGCGCTAGCCGGCCTCGGTGATCTTCTCCTCCAACTCGTCGAGCCGGCCACGGGCATCTGACAGCGCCTCTTCTACAGCGTTCAACGCGCCCCGGTTTAGTGCGATGCCGGCCTGCACCGCTTCGCGGCCGGCCGCCCGCAGGTGGCGCTGGGTCTCTTCCGGCAGCAGGCGGATGGGCGACGATGTGATGGTCAGCCCAAGCCGCCACAGACTGCGCGCCAGGTCCTTGCCGGCAACCTGTACTTCCTCCGCACGGCTCTCAGTATCCTGGATGCTTTCGTCTTTCTTCGCCATGTTCGCTCACCTCACTGCTCTAAAGATGGTTGGCTGGATGGCTGGTTGCACTCACTCCAATACAATCATATCCCATGTAGATGCGACGGTCAAGAAAACGCCGGCGCGTCAGGACGCTCGTAGTCGGGCAAGTCAAGAAATAACTTCCCGCTTTTTCGACCACCGACCAGAGAGTTATCTTGTCGAAGGGGGCTTGACGAGGGGCTAGCACTAGTTAAAATGGAACGGTAACTTGTTCCTTGACGGACCCTTGCTACGAACTTTTATCGCATTGACGCGAATTTCACGTAACTTTGATGGGCGGCTGACGCAGCGGTGACGCTTGTGGGGTATAATGATAACTGAAGAACAATGAGGAATCGGTGACAACCTCTAGTCGGGCTTGGGAATGGGCGCCTGAGTCTGGACTCATACACAATCGATTATCATCAAGCAGAAAGCCGGCAGATCAACTCTGCCGGCTTCTGTCTTCCATGCGCTCGACAGACCCTAAAGGTTTCTGAAACCTTTAGGGTCTACTCCGCTCCGCTACTGCTGCGTCTTCATCGCCCGGAAGTAGACCATCCGCGAGCCGAAGCCGAAGTCGTCAGCCGTGAGCGTGACGGCATCGCGACTGTTGGGGCACGAACTCAGGGTTGCACCAGCGGCCGCCGGCCACTCTACAGACAACGTGGCCGTTGCCCCATCGGGCAGGTTGACGCCGTTGAAATGGACATACGCGAAGTCACCCGCTCCCGTCTCGGCGGTGGTCTGCGCGCCATTGTCGTACGTCAAGGTCAATCGGGCGCTGCCGATGCCGTGATCCACGCCGGCGTTGAACCCGCCATCGCAGCGGAAGTCGTAGAAAGCCCGCACCACCAGCGATCCACCGCACAAACCACCATCGCAGGCCGGCGGAGCTGCGGGCGTGGGCGTCGCCGTAGGGGTGGGGGTAGGCGTCGCCGTAGGGGTGGCCGGCAATACCGTGATGCTGCCGTCTTCCAACTGCGCCGGCAGAAGCTGGCCGGCCTGGTCCGACAAGTCCACACTGGCCAGATGGATCGTGGTCGAGCCGGGAGACGCACCTCGCCAGGTGATCGTGACCAGGTCGCCGCCGCCGTCGATGGGCGGCTCAGGGTTCAGGAGAGCCGCTGCGAAGTCGATGGTGCCGGCTCTGTTGTCAGCTTGGTTCGCGGCCGCGTAATAGTTGCGCTCGGTGAACAAGGCGCCCGGCAGCACCTGCACACCGGGGCGGTCCGGGTCCGCATCGACGACCTGCACGATAGCCGGGTCAAACTCGATGTGTAGCTCTGCGCCGTAGAGGCCGGCGGCGCTCAACACCCGAACCGTCGTCGCCGTCGTATCACCCTGTTCAACCGTACTCTCACCAGGATTCACGACGACGGTTGCCAACCCGCCGGCCGGGCAGACCTCCACGCTGGCCGTAAGCGGCTGGTCAGATTCAATCATGCCGGAGCCGCTGAAGTCATCTGGAAGCGGGGGAGAATAAACCACTGTGGCCAGGTCGTAAAGCCTCTCTTCGCCCGCTGCGATGGTATCGAGCAGAGAGTAGACGTTCTCCTCACTGTCTTTCAGCTCATGCAGTACGTTCGCATCAGAATCACCGGTGTTGATGAGGGTGTAGACGGACGTGCATCCGCCACGATTCTTGAAGAGCGTCGGCAGCGGCACGGTAAACGCGGGCGACGACGACGGCGTGACTGACGGCGATGGCGTCGGCGTGAGAACCGCCGGCCCGCCAGGGTTGACATCGGTCTGGAAGCGCGGCAGGACCCGATAACCGCCGTCGTAGGGCGCATCGTCGAACTGGCTGCTCAGCCCGACAATGGTCGCCTCCTGACCGACGATCACGTCCTTCAGATCGACGTCTGTGCCGGCAGCGACGACAACGTCCACCGGCCCAGAGCCGTCATCCAGAACCAGACGGTCAATCTCCTTCTCCAACACCGTGCCGTCGATGAGGACCAGCCAACCCTCCGAGGACTCACCGATCGCGCCGGTCGGCCACTGGAGCGGCGGCGGCAGCGGCGCCTGGCCGACAACTTGAACATCCGTGGCCGGGTCGGTCGGGACGACCTGAAGCCGGCCATTGGCATTGGCCAACACGCCGGTTACGTCAACCACATCCCCCAGGTTCACCGGCTGGCTGAACCCATCCGCGTGAAACACGTAGATACCACCGGTGCCATCCTGAATGGCAAAGCCGGCATCCAGCAGGCCAGCGGGCACTGTAACCACACCCTGCAGGGATACCTGCTCACCCACCGGTCGCTCGCGCGCCTGGCTGATCGTCACCGCCGATGTCCCGATGTCGGCGTCGTCTCGCGGCTGGGTCTTGAACTGATCGAACGTAAGATCGACCACGCCCTGGACGAACGCCAGCTCGTCCGCCTCCACAGGATCGTATTGGTACTCACCCAGATCATCGACGCGGACGCTGGCGCCGGTCCAATCGGCCATCAACCACTCGCCGAAGTCGTCAGGCGCGTCGGGGTTGGCGTTAGTGACTGTAACCGGACCGACCCGGATCAGCACACCCTCGTAGGACTCGGCGCTTGGCCGGCCGGTAGCGATGTCGATGGTGTGAATCTCGGCCGCCGCCGGCAGTGTGTTGCTCACGCTGTCCACGCTGATGTCGTTGGCGCCCACGTCGAACAGCTCCGTTCGGCCAAAGAACTCGCGAACCGTGCCGGCCAGCTCGACGTGGGAGCCGCGCGCCGGCGGTTGCCCTGTCGCCTGATAGACCCACACACCGCTCCACGGCCCACCGCGCACATCCTGAATGGCATAGCGGACGCCGTCATCGGGTGAGCGGAAGACGCCGGTGACGACGCCGGCCGTGGTCACGCGCTCGCCGTCAAGCGGCGAGGCATCATCCTCGGCATCGTCGGGCACTGTCTGTATCTCGTAGATCGTGTTGTACTTACGCTGCTCCAGAATGTCGGCCGAGCTGAGTGGCTCCAGCTTGAAGGTATCGGCGGAGAAGTAGACCACGCCGCGCACCATCACCAACTCATCACCTACGATGGGTGAATAGACGTAGTCTCCCAGCAAGTGACCCACCCGAAGGGCGGCGTCCGTTGCATCGGAAACGAGCCACTCGCCGAAATCACCCGGCGCATCGGGGTGCTCGTCGATCACGGTGACTCCGTGCACTGCCGTCCACACGCTTTCCCACGGCTCGCCGTTCGTCTGGAGCATGGCGGCCGTGATGCCCCAGGCAGCCGGCAGCAGATTGTCGTTGCTGACAACCGTGAACTCATCGAGGTTGGTGACGGCTGTCAACCCCGAAATCTCATCGACCAGACCCGTGACGCGCACCTGGTCCCCGACCGCCGGCCGGTTCCCACTGGCGTCGGCGACGTACACTCCGGTCCAGGCCCCACCCTCGGGTTCCTCGATGAAGTAGCCGTTCAGTCCGCCCTCTCGCGGATCGAGCGCGGTCACGATGCCATCGACCGTCACGACCTGGCCCAGCAGCGGCGAACCGCCAGTTGGACTGTCCGTTCGCTGGATGTCGGGAATGGAGACTTCGATGGGCTGCGCGCCAGCCGGCGCCAAACTCAACCCAACGAAGGCAACCACCAGGCTCAAGATGAGGAGGCTGCTAAGCCTCCGACTGCGGACAAAAGGCATTGTTGTCATTGTGATCCCTCCTGCACCGTTTGCTGATCAAACAGTATCGTCCCGTTCAAGCTCACCCGCCAGATCGCGGCGGAGCTGCCGGAATCCGTACGCCCAGACCCAGACCGCCAGCAGATTGAGCAAGATTGCACAGAAGCCAAACACGTAGCGCCCAATAGATTGGCCGGCCGAGATCGTCACGCTGAAGAAAGGCAAACTGATGGAGCTGCTAAACTGACGCTCGCCCGGCCCAAAAGCAATCCAATCGAGTATCAGTGCAAAGATGGTGATGATGCTGGCGCCGGCCCAGTACTGGCTCACTTCGAAGACTGTCTGACGGAACCCGCCGCGACGGCCACCGCGCCCGAGCCAGGCGAAGAGCTGCCCCTCGAGCACGAAGCTGCCGGCGATCAGGAAGGCCAGCCCGCACAGCCCCACAACCCAGTGGGGCGCGTGGAAGCTCTCTTCTGGCGCTGGTATGAAGCCGGCGGCGGCTAACAAGATAAACGCGCCGGCGGCGACTGCGACCAGCCCCATGAAAACCACAGTCCTGTCAAAGCTCGGTTCCGGCATCACGCTACTCCGAGAGTAGTCGGCTAGATGGCTGGATGGCTAGATGGTTGGGCGGTACTGGGCGAACCAGCCATCCAGCCATCCAGCACGTTCATACTTCATGCCGCCCTCAAGGGCATGTTGACTACTACCCCATTCCACAAACAGCGGCGCTGGCGGCTCAACTGAGTGGCGTCATTGCGTTCGTCTCGGAACTGAGTGGCAGGTCGGGGCAGGAAAGAAGGGCGGCCTGGAATACGACGCTGAGCCGCTACACCACGACCAGGGGGACATCGGTGGTGTATCAACCCCATTGTACTCCGAATTCGATCATTTTGCAAGCAGGCAACAGAATGATATACTTGCCCAAGGATGAACCGACAACTCCAGGCTGATGCGGCACTGCTTATGGTTTCACTCATCTGGGGCGCGACGTTCGTTATGGTCAAACAGGCCGTCACACTGGTCGGGCCACTGACGTTTATCGGTCTGCGCTTCACGCTGGCAGCCATGGCGATGGTCCTGCTGTTCCACCGCCGGCTGCGGGCAATCGGGCGTCGGGAACTGGCAGCCGGCGGACTCATCGGCGTGTTCCTGTTCAGCGGCTACGCTTTTCAGACCGCTGGCCTGCAATACACCACGGTATCCAAGACTGGTTTCATCACCGGCCTGTACGTCGTGATTGTCCCCCTGGCGGCCTGGGTCTGGCTGCGCCGGCCCCCGGGCTGGAGCGCGCTGGCCGGCGTTGTGCTGGCCACGGCCGGCCTGGCCCTGCTGACGCTGAAGATGAGCGAGCGCGTGGCGATTGAGTATGGCGACTTGCTGGTTCTTGCCGGCGCCGTCTCGTTCGCACTGCACATCACGTCCATCGGGGGCTATGCACCCCGCATGGATGCCCTGGCCCTGGCCACCATTCAGATCGCTGCGGCGGCAGTGATCGCTGTGCCGGCGGCCTTGCTCGTCGAAGCGCCGGCATGGCCGATAGACGGCTCCGTGTGGTTCGCGGCCGCGTTTACCGGCGTACTGGCCACCTGCGTCGCGCTGGGTGTCCAGACTGTGGCGCAGGTCTTTACCACGCCGACACACACGGCTCTGATATTTGCAACGGAACCGGTGTTCGCTGCGTTATTCGGCGTGCTACTGGCCGGCGAGTGGCTGAGCGACCGCGCCTGGCTCGGCTGTGGGCTGATAGTGGCCGGCATGCTGGTGGCGGAGCTGTGGCCGCGCAGCGATGCAGCCGGGCCGGCGGCGCCCGCACCGGCCCTGAATCCATCCCGACTTGATTAGCCTGACGCTGTTACGTTCGCTGAAACACTACAGCGAATCAGGAATGGAACGAATCTTCAGCCACAATCTGTTCCATTCCTGATCCGTTGTAGTGTTGCCTGGCGGCTACACCTGCAACCCGGCGGCAAGAGGGGCGTATGATATAGCAACAGACAAATCCAATGAAGCGGGAAATGGCATGAACCTCGATGAGTTGACAAGCTATCTGGACGAATACTTGAAGATCGGCGAGATTGAGGACAGTTCAAAGAACGGGCTACAGGTCGCAGGGCCGGCGCAGGTTCAGCGTCTTGCGTTCGCGGTAGACAGCTCCCTGGCCGGCTTCGAGAGGGCCGTTGAACTTGGCGCAGACCTCCTCATCGTCCACCACGGGCTTTTCTGGGGCGACGTAAAGGTGCTGACCGGGCCTCTGTTCAGGCGGGTGAAGACCTTGATCCAGGGTAATGTTGGCCTTTACGCCGCACACATTCCGCTGGACGTTCATCAGGAGGTGGGCAACAACGTAGAGCTGGCGCGCATTCTGGACCTGGAGGTGACCGGCCCATTTGGCGACTACCACGGGACGCCCATCGGCGTCGCCGGCCGGCCTTCCAGCGGGCGGGTGAAGCGGGAGGCATTCGTGGAACTGGCCAACACCCGGCTGCACACGGATTGTGTCGTGCAGGCGCATGGGCCAGTTGAGGTTCGGACCATCGGGATCATCTCCGGCGGGGCCGCAAGCATGATCGAGCAGGCAGCCAGGTCTGGTTTCGACCTGTACCTGACCGGCGAGACGAACCACAGCTACGCCCACGCCGCTGAGGAGTACGGGCTGAACGTGGTGTTCGCCGGCCACTACGCCACGGAGACAGTCGGGCTTAGGGCTTTGGCTCGCCACCTGGAGAGCATATTCGGGATCGAAACGATCTTCATTGATCTGCCTACGGGGATGTAGAAAATGAGAACTCGAGACATTCTGATCGTCGGACTGATTTTCGCGGTCGTGGTCGTCGCCTGTGGTGTTGTCGGGTTGTGGGCGGGGCGAGCCGGCACACAGCGCGGCGCCAGCGTCCAAGGCAGCGCCGTTCTGGGCATGTCGGTGAGCACGCCATCGAGGATCCTCATTGGTCGGCGCATTCGGCTGTATCTGGGCCCGGAGATCGCGGGGGAGCCGGCCTTTACTATAGTGGCCGGCCACGTGTATCGCGGCAGCGACCTGCACGATGCCTTCTTGACGCTGGAACAGCAGCAGGTCTATTCGGGCAGCGGAGCAACTGGCCCGCTGCTGTACCGCTTCAGCGACAGTGAGGTTCTGGCCGGCGGCGGGGACGGGCCGGCGCAGTTCGTGCAGCGGGAGAACACCATCTACTTCGGGCCGGACCCGGCAGCGCCGGCGCTGTTCACCTTTGCGGGGACCCGTGTCTACCGGGGCGATCCTGAACAGGGCCGCATCCTGGCGACCAGCAACACCGTGCTGAACGACCCGGACCTGGTGAAGCTGGTGACGGTCGTGCTGTACATGGAGACGTTGGAGTGACGTAGGGCGGGCCGGCTGCGGGGAACGGGCACTCTGATAAGCCTGGACTTGCCTCGGTCGAGCCGCTTCTGGGGACGTTTTTCCGTTGTTCTCCGGACGAGCTGTTGATTCTCAGGACGTTTTCAGGTATACTATCGGTAGACGTGATCCCCTACAGTTGTACTCGTTTTCGTCGGGTTCGGCAAGTGTCTTACACAGAACGTATTTCCGCGTACAACCCAGGAATTGGCATCTTACGCGGAAATGCGTCCGTCTAACGGCGCGGTGGATGAGCGTTGGGTCTGGGCCGGCGGTCGGGGGGAATGCGGGGCGGTTTGCCTGGCCGGCGTTCGTTCGCCAACCCGCCAGGCCGTGCAACAAGCCGCTGCCCCGTGGTGAGCGGGACGAACCGCACACGACCGCACCGCGAACCGCGAGCAGCAACCGCAAGATTACTGGACGCGTTACCACCAGCGGCTCGTCCGATACCTGGCTCGCAAGGCCAAGCTCGAACAGGCGATTCAGACGCATCGCCAGGATCAAGCACGCACAGCGGACAAACTCGCC
>JBHHTZ010000141.1:0-8092 GCA_046753605.1 Anaerolineae bacterium | reverse complement strand
CATGAACTATGCCTTCATCATCGACAACCGCAAGTGCATCGGCTGCCACGCGTGCAGCACGGCGTGCAAGTCGGAGAACGGCGTGCCGCTGGGTGTCTATCGTACCTGGGTCAAGTATGTGGAGAAGGGGCGGTTTCCCAACACGCGGCGGTTCTTCCAGGTCACGCGCTGCAACCACTGCGCCAACCCGCCCTGCGTCCGCATCTGCCCCGTCACTGCCATGTACCAGCGGGTGGACGGCATCGTGGATTTCGATTCGCAGATTTGCATCGGCTGCAAAGCGTGCATACAGGCCTGCCCCTACGATGCCATCTACGCCGATCCCAACACCAGGACTGCGGCGAAGTGCCACTACTGCGCCCACCGCACCGAGATCGGGCTGGCGCCGGCCTGCGTCGTGATGTGTCCCGAACATGCCATCATCGCCGGCAACCTGGACGACCCCAACAGCGAGATCAGTCTGTTGCTGGGTCGCTACGAAACCAGCGTCCGCAAGCCCGAACAGGGTACAGCTCCCAAGCTATTCTATATCGATGCCGACGAGGTGACCCTGACGCCGACTGCGTCCCACATCAACGATACTTTCACGACAGTGGAGATTGCCACCGGGCAGGCGCGCGCCATCAACCAGATCGACAACGTGCCGGCCTACGGCTCGAACGGCGCTGCTCGTGTGGCCCCGTCGGGCGCTCCGATTCGCACTCCCACCGCCCAGGGCGTCGGGACGCGGGCCGGCCCCGTCCACATCGGCGAAGGGCGCATGGCCGAGCAGATGGTGCAGACCGCCTACAACGCCCAGCACGAAACTCCCTGGCACTGGAAAGTCCCGGCCTATCTGGTGACCAAAGGCATCGGCAGCGGCATGTTTATGCTGCTGGCCCTGATCTTTGGTCTGGGTATCGCGCCGTTCAGCCGGGGGGTTGCCCTCCTCAGCACCTTGCTGTCATTGGTGTTTATCGGGCTGACGACCGGCTTGCTGGTGTGGGACCTGGGGCGTCCGCTGCGCTTCCACACCATCCTCACGCGACCGCAGTGGAAGTCGTGGCTGACCCGTGGGGCTTTCATTCTGATCGGGTTCAGCATCGTGGCTGCCGGGTGGTGGGTCCTGGAGGCCATCGGCGGGCTGGCCGTGCTGGTGGATCTGGTCATCGTTGATCGCCTGATCGCTCTTGTCCGGCCGCTGGTCTTGTTGGTCGGGTTCATCCTGGCAGCAGCCTCGGCCATCTACACCGCCTTCCTGTTCGGACAGGCCGAGGGCCGCGATTTGTGGCAGAGCACGCTGCTGCCGGCCCACCTGTTCATCCAGGCGCTGCTGGTCGGGGCCGGCGCGCTGCTGGTCGTGGGTGTTTTCCTGCACCTGCCGGCCGGCATGGATCAGGCGTTGCTGTGGACCTTCGGCGCATCGCTTCTGGCAGACCTGGGCGTCACGCTGCTGGGTGAGTTCGGCATGCCCCACGCCAGCGAGGTAGCAGCTCGCGCGGCCCACGAGATCAGCCACGGACGCTACCGATGGCACTTCTGGATCGGCTCCATTGCCCTGGGGCACATCTTGCCGTTGCTGTTGTTGGGATTCGCGGCGTTGATCGGGGCCGGCCAGGTGGTGCTGGGGGCAGTGGGGGGCGTGCTGGCGGTGGCCGGCCTGTTCCTGTTCGAGTATGCCTTTGTGATGGCCCCGCAGGAGATACCGAATAGTTAGCGGATTCCAAAGTTCGCCCATCCATGTCTTGGCAATTCCTGTTGAGCAAGGTATAATCTTCGTAGTGCCTTGGTCTGAGAATAGCCGGCCAGATCCGTATTGGTTAGGCAATAGAGGCATGGTATGAACACTTTGGTGATTGAGCGTCAGGCCCGTGCGCAAACGGTGAAGGTGACCGACGAAGAGCTGATTGTAGAATTAGATGATGGACGTACTATCAGTATGCCGCTAGCCTGGTTTCCGCGGCTGCTGCATGGAACGCCAGAGGAACGGGAGAATTGGCGGCTGATAGGGGATGGTGAGGGTATCCATTGGCCAGAGTTGGATGAGGATATAGAGATAGCTCATCTGCTAGCCGGGATTCCATCTCAGGAAAGTCAGCGATCTTTGCAGAGATGGCTTCAGCGTCGTGGGCACCGGCAAACAGATGGGCCAAAGGATGTCCCTGCCTAACCTGTTGTGAAGAACCTACCCACCCCGAGGTAAAAGGAGTCACATTCCGCATGATCAAATCTGAAGTTGCAAACTCAGCCGCAGTGACGGAAGTGCCGGCCATCGAGCCGGCCACGGACCAGGGTCTCACCAGCTACCCGCTGCCGGAGAAATGGGATGATTGGGTGGAGTACGACCCCCAGGCCTGGCCGCGCAAGGTAGCGCGCCGCTACATGCTGGTGCCGACTGTATGTTTCAACTGCGAAGCCGGTTGCGGGCTGCTCAGCTATATCGACAAGGATACCCTCCAGATAAGGAAGTTCGAGGGCAACCCGGTGCACCCCGGCTCCCGGGGGCGCAACTGTGCCAAGGGGCCGGCCACCCTCAACCAGGTCTACGACCCCGACCGTATCCTGTATCCGCTGAAGCGCGTGGGGGAGCGCGGCGAGGGGAAATGGGAACGGGTTTCCTGGGATGAGGTGCTGGACGACATCGCCGGCCGCATCCGGCCGGCGTTGGTTGAGGGCCGGCGCAAGGAGATCATGTACCACGTGGGCCGGCCCGGTGAGGATGGCTACACCGAGCGGGTGTTGGCCGCCTGGGGCATCGACGGGCACAACTCCCACACCAACATCTGCTCCGCCGGCGCGCGGGCTGGCTATTTCTTCTGGGCCGGCTTCGACCGCCCCTCACCCGACTACGCCAATGCGCGGGTGATCCTGCTGGTTAGCGCCCATCTGGAGACAGGCCACTACTTCAACCCCCACGCTCAGCGTATCATCGAGGGGAAGCTCAAGGGCGCGAAACTCATCGTGCTGGACCCGCGACTCTCCAACACCGCGTCCATGGCAGACTACTGGCTGACCACCTGGCCCGGCAGCGAAGCGGCATTCCTCCTGAGTATCGCCAACTACCTGATCCAGCACGACCGATACGACCGCGATTTTGTCCGGCGCTGGGTGAACTGGAAAGAATACCTGCGCGCCGAACACCCGGACGTGGAGCCGACCTTCGAGAACTTCGAGCGCATCCTGAAGGAACTCTACGCCGGCTACACCCCCGAGTTCGCCGAGCAGGAAAGTGGCATCCCGGCCGAGCGCGTGGTGGAGGTTGCCGAGATCGTGGCCGGGGCGCAGGGCCGGCTGGCGGCCCATGTCTGGCGGTCGGCGGCCAGCGGCAACCTGGGCGGCTGGCAGGTGGCTCGCGCCCTGTGGTTCCTGAACGTGCTGACCGGCAGCGTGGGTACACAGGGCGGCACATCAGCTAATTCGTGGAACAAGTTTGTCCCCAAACCGCACAGCGCGCCGGCGCGTCCGGCTCAATGGAACGAACTGACATGGCCCGACGAGTATCCGCTGACCTTCTACGAGATGAGTTTCCTCCTGCCCCACTTCCTGAAGGAAGGTCGTGGCAAGCTGGAGGTATACTTCACCCGCGTCTACAACCCGCTGTGGATCAACCCCGACGGATTCACCTGGATGGAGGTGTTGCGAGATGAGGGGAAGATCGGATTGCACGCGGCGCTGACGCCCACCTGGAACGAAACCGCCTGGTTCGCCGACTATGTACTGCCCATGGGCCACGCCAGCGAGCGCCACGACCTGATGAGCCAGGAGACCCACGCCGGCCAGTGGATCGCCTTCCGCCAGCCGGTGCTGCGGGTTGCCAGGGAGCGCCTGGGCCAGAAAGTGGAGTTCACTTACGAAGCCAACCCGGGTGAGGTGTGGGAGGAGAACGAGTTCTGGATCGAGCTGTCATGGCGCATCGACCCTGACGGCGAGCTGGGCATCCGACCGCACTTCGAGAGCCCGTACCGGCCCGGCGAGAAGATCACCATTGAGGAATACTATCGCTGGATTTTCGAGAACAGCGTGCCGGGGCTGCCCGAAGCAGCGGCCGGAGAGGGCCTGACCCCCCTGGAGTACATGCGCAAGTACGGTGTCTTCACCGTCACCCAGGAGAACTACGTGCCCTACGAGCACCCCGTGGAGGCCGATGGTGCTGAGATCGACCCCGAGACGCGCATCGCCTATCGGGATGGCCGGCCCATCGGCGTCGAGGTGGATGGCCCTTCGACAGGCCCTGGGCCGGACCAGGCCTCAGGACAGCGTGTAGTGCGGGCCGGCTTCGGGACCCCCAGCAAGAAGCTGGAGTTCTACTCGCCAACGCTGAAAGCGTGGGGCTGGCCCGAACAGGCGCTCCCTGGTTATCTCAGAAGTCACGTCCACCCTGAACAGATCGACCGAGAGCAGGGACAGATGCTGCTGGTGCCCACCTTCCGGCTGCCCAATCTGATCCACACGCGGTCGGCCAATGCCAAATGGCTGTACGAAATTTCCCACAAGAACCCGCTGTGGATTCATCCCAGCG
The DNA here is from genome assembly GCA_046753605.1 of Anaerolineae bacterium. GTDB lineage: Bacteria > Chloroflexota > Anaerolineae > Epilineales > JAANWY01 > JBHHTZ01. The sequence continues at coordinate 3,594 of JBHHTZ010000141.1, read as the reverse complement.
ACGCCGAGCGACTCGGCGTGAGGAACAACGACCTGGTGCGGGTCGAGACGGACATCGGCTACTTCGTGATCAAGTGCTGGCTGACGGAAGGGATGCGGCCCGGCATTGTGGCCTGCTCCCACCACCTGGGCCGCTGGCGGCTGTCCCAGGCCACCCAGATGAATCCGGCTGCCTCAGGAGTGGTGCGACTGGACGAGGTGGGCGACGGCGAGTACAGGCTACGTCTGCTTCAAGGCATCCGGCCTTACAAGAGTGACGATCCCGATACCGAGCGTATCTGGTGGGAAGACCCGGGCGTGCACCAGAACATCACCTTCCCGGTGCATCCGGACCCCATCAGTGGGATGCACTGCTGGCACCAGCGGGTGACAGTGCGCAAGGCCGATCCCACTGACCGCTACGGCGACATCTACGTGGACACCCGGAAATCGATGGATGTCTACCGTGAGTGGCTGGCTATGGCTCGACCGGCCGGCGAGGTTTCCCCCGACGGGAACCGCCGGCCGCTGTGGCTGAAGCGACCGCTGCATCCGGCAGAGGGAGCGTATCGGTTGCCGGCAGGGGTGGCTCAGGCGGCGTCAAGCTGACAGGGTAGGTGAGTGGCTACGAGTCCGATATCACTGTCCGAGCAACGTCCTATCTCACCTTCACGATCACACCCTTCCACTGTTCCGACCGCCTCGGGATGCCGCACCCTTCGGCTTCGCTCAGGACGAGCCTGTCCATTCGCTTTGTCGTTGACCTGGGCAGAATGACCATCCAACGGGGCTGATGTGTTCTAGCAGCGACAAATCAACTCCAGCCACCTCTGGGCCGCACGTCTGAATGACTCGGTTGATCTCCTTGGCCTGCCAGTAGATACTGACAGCGGATCGTAGTCCTTGCCCGGGTCGATGCAACAGATCCGCAATGACAAGATGGTTGTTCCCCGCCCTGGCAATTGGCAGCCTTTTTCCAAGGTGTAGTCGGTTTCATCGAATACTTCCTGCTTGCGTCTTCTATGCCTCTCTGATAAAATGAGGTCGCGTATTGGTGTGCAACGGAGATACTGTGGCCGATAGGACCAACAGATCAACTCCAAGTCAGGCAAGCAGGGGAGCTACAAGAACTCGGCCTACGCCAGCAATTCCCGTTTTAGCATTATCGTCACGTGGCATAGGTTCGTAGTGGCGACTTTAGTCGCTGGTTACGCACCACAAACGACTAAAGTCGTTACTACGAACTCCATAACGGGAATTGCTGGGCCTACGCTGCCTCCAAGTCGTGTGCAACGTCATCGTTTTCCTGGCCTCAGACCAGGCCGGCTATATGACAGGCCAGGCCATCAACGTGACCGGCGGCCAGGAGGCGCGGTGATACACGTCTTCGTGAAACGTAAAACGCGAAACGTGAAACGAGTGCTTCACGCTTCACGTTTTACGTTTCACCCTGGGCTATGATAACGGTTGATTCCAAGGAAAACCTACTGTTTACTTTGTCGAGATACTCAGCACAGCCGGCTACGGGACAGAATCGAGGAGAAATGACAATGTTACCAGAGCAGCAACCATACTATACCCTGGAAGAATACTTTGACCTGGAAGAGACGGCCGAATACAAAAGCGAGTATTACCAGGGTGAGATATTTGCTCTGGCCGGCGGATCAGCGAATCACAATCGCATAGCCGGCAATGTATTCGTAGCCTTGAGCGACGTCCTCAGGGGGAAGCCGTGTGAAGCTTTTATCGGCGATTTGCGCGTCTGGGTGAAGATGGAGATTCGAGCATTCGAGAACAACATTCACGAATTGCTCACCCGAGCCGTATTGAGGGGGGCGTCGCACCTGTCGGCCGGCCAGGAAGCCGTCGCGGTGGGCGCCATCAGCGCTCTGCGAGATGATGATCTGATCACCAGCACCCATCGTGGGCACGGGCACTGCCACGCTCACGGTGATAAAGTGGCAAAGACACCTGCAGCCAGGCAGCAGCACTTCAACCAGATGATGGCGGAAGTGCTGGGGCGCTCTGGCGGTTACTGCAAGGGCAAGGGGGGCTCGATGCACATCGCCGACGTGGCCCACGGCAACCTGGGCGCAACCGGCATCGTCGGCGGCAACATCCCCGTCGCTACCGGCGCAGCGCTGGCCCAGAAACTCCAGGGGACAGATCGAGTCGTGCTCTGCTTCTTCGGAGACGGCGCTGTGAACACCGGTAACTTCCTCCAGCAGACTGAGTTCCTCTGGCGCAGGGACACCGCCTGATGGTATTATGTTGGTATTGCTATGACTGATCGAAATCACGATAGGTCGTCCTCCGCCGACGACATGGTCATAATTCCACAGCAAACCGTGTTTTCCCTGCTAAATCCGGCCTGTTACTCGACCTGAAATGGCCAAAGTCGAGCTATTCGCGATGCCACCAGTTGGTTAAGCAGTGGGTGAGAAAGTACCCCGTGTCGGCGATCCGAACGTGGTTCTGGAAGGACGTCATCATCGAGCCACATTAGGTCGACGAGCGACGAAGGACGAACGACCAATGCCATTCGTCGTTCGTCGTCGGTCCATGAGCAGAACAGGAGGAAATAGAACCATATGTCTACACTACTCTCTGACATCGGTCAGCACCTGTATCGAGGTGAGGCGGACGCTGTCGTCCGGCTTGTCCGGCAGGGCCTCGAAGAGGGAATGCCGCCGATGGAACTCATCAATGACGGGCTGATCGCCGGCATGGATCAGGTCGGCCGCGACTTCCGAGACGGGATCATGTTCCTGCCGGAGGTGATGGTCGCGGCCCGCGCCATGCACGCCGGCATGGATATCCTGCGACCGCTCTTAGCGGAATCCGATGTTCCCAGCGCCGGCAAAGTGCTGCTGGGCACCGTCAAGGGCGACGTGCACGACATCGGCAAGAACCTGGTGTCCATGCTGCTCCAGGGGGCCGGTTTCGACGTCGTAGACCTGGGGGCTGACGTGCCGCCGGAGCGTATCGTCGAGGTCGTTGCGGCGGAGCGACCCCACGTCGTGGGCCTGTCCGCACTGCTCACGACGACGATGCCGGCCATGCGCACAACCATCGAGGCGCTCGAGCAGGCCGGCCTGCGCGATGACGTGAGAATCATCATCGGTGGCGCGCCAACATCTCCCGAATACGCCGCCCAGATCGGCGCCGACGCCCATGGGGTTGATGCATCATCTGGCGTGGAGGTGATTCGCCAGTGGCGTCGGGAGGCCGCCGGCCACTGAGTCGCAGCTACGAATGAATTCGCGGCCTGATACCAAGACACGCTGATGAAGATTGAGAAATTGATCGACGTACCTGGTCCTGTGCATGGTCGAATCACGACCGACGCCCGCCCGCCGATGAAGTCGGCGGGCTACACAACAGCGCCCCATGAATGGGGCTTTCCCGGTGCGAAAACGGTGCCCCAGCCCGATTCATCGGGCGTTGTTGTGTAGCACGGGCACTTCATGCCCGTGCGGGCGTCGGCCAGAAAACGAGGCTCTGTTCCCTGATTATTTTCTCAAAGTTCATGAGCGTGTTCACATAACACCCGAACCCGTTTCAACGGGTTTCGAAGTGTCAGACATCGAATTCATTCGATGGCCTGCGAGCCTCA
>JBHHTZ010000140.1:0-8170 GCA_046753605.1 Anaerolineae bacterium | reverse complement strand
TACCCAATACCCAATACCCAATACCCAATATCCAATACCCAGTACCCCCAGCCGGCTCGGTCAGGAGACCTTCGCCGAACGAGTAAATCTCCAATCTCCAATCTCCAATCTCCATCACATCGGCATACACCCATGCTTTTTCGGCGGCAGCGTCGCCTGCTTATCCCGCAACAGCTCCAGGGCGGCAATCAGGCGCGGACGTGTCTCGGCGGGGATGAGAATGTCGTCGATGTGACCGCTGGCGGCCGCGGTGTAGGGTCTGGAGAACTTCTTGCGGAACTCGGCCTCCAACTGCCGCCGCTCGGCTTCAGGATCTGCCATCTCCTTGAGCTGCCTGCGGTACAGAATGTTGACCGCGCCCTCGGCCCCCATCACCGCGATCTCGGCCGTGGGCCAGGCGAACACCAGGTCCGTCCGGATGTATTTGCTGCTCATCACGATGTAAGCACCGCCGTACGCTTTGCGGAGGACAACGGCCAGCTTGGGGACGGTCGCTTCGGAATAGGCGTAGACGATTTTCGCGCCGTGCCGGATGATGCCGCCGTGTTCCTGATCCACGCCGGGTAGGAAACCAGGTGAGTCGATGAAGGTGATGAGGGGGATGTTGAAGGCATCACAGAAGCGGATGAAGCGTGCCATTTTGTCCGAGGCGTCGATGTCGATGACGCCGGCCAGGATCATAGGCTGCTGGGCGACCACGCCCACCACCTGTCCGTGCAGCCGCGCAAAGCCGACGACGGCGTTCTGAGCGAAGTCGGCGTGAACCTCAAAGAAGCTGCCCGCGTCGAAGACGCGACGGATGACTGCTTTCACATCGTAGGCTTCGCTGGGATCGACGGGCACGATGCCGTTGAGGGCTTCGTCCATGCGCCACGGGTCATCGGTCGGTTCGACGGCGGGTGGTGGTTCGGCGTTGTTGGCCGGCAGGTAACTGAGCAGTGTGCGGGTCAGCGCCAGCGCATGATCCTCGTTGTCGGCTGCGAAGTGAGCCACACCGCTGGTCGTGCTGTGCGTCATCGCACCGCCCAGCGTTTCCAGGTCCACCTCCTCCCGCGTGACCGTTTTGATGACATCCGGCCCGGTGATGAACATGTGACTGGCGCCCCTGGTCATGATCACAAAGTCGGTGAGGCCGGGGGAGTAGACCGACCCGCCGGCGCACGGCCCAAGCATCACGCTGATTTGCGGGATGACGCCGCTGGCGTGGGTGTTTCGCCAGAAGAGCTCCGAGTAGGCTGCCAGGCTATAGACGCCCTCCTGGATTCGGGCTCCCACCGAATCGTTGAGCCCGATGACCGGCACGCCGGATTCCAGCGCCAGGTCCATCAACTGGGCCACCTTCTGGCCCTGCACTTCAGAGAAAGAGCCGCCGACGACGGTGAAGTCCTGGGCATACACGCACACGCGCCGGCCACCGATCTTGCCGAAGCCGGTGACAACACTGTCGCCAGGGAACCGCTTCTGGTCCATGCCGAAGTCGCTGTGACGATGGGTGATGTAGGGGCCGATCTCCTGGAAGCTCCCCTCGTCCAGAAGACGAGCGATTCTCTCTCGCGCCGTCAGCTTGCCCTTGGCGTGCTGGGCCTCGATGCGGGCCGGCCCGCCGCCTTGCCGCGCTTGCGCCCGCTTCTCACGCAGCTCATCCACCAAGGCTGCGTGCTCTTCCGCCAGATCAGTCGCGTTTAGCTCCATCGCTTTCCCTGTACACCCTCGTACCCACGGCCAGTGACCAGTGATCAGTGACCAGTAAACAGTGATCAGTTATGAGTGTCTGGCTACTGACCACTGATCACTGTTTACTGATTACTGGTTACTGGCCCATGTCACCAACTCGAACAGCCGGTTGGGGCTGAGCGGAATCTCCAGAATCTCAATATCCGTATCGGCCAGCGCGTCTTCCACCGCCTGGCAGAAGAGCGGGCCAACGGGGATGGCGCCGGCCTCGCCGGCGCCCTTGACGCCCATGGGGTTCAGGGGCGACGGCGTTTCCTCGTGGCCCACGTCGATGTGCGGCACGATGGTAGCTGTGGGTAGCAGATAGTCCATGAATGAAGCATTGAGCAACTGCCCGGTCGAGTCGTCATAGACTAACTGCTCGAAGAAGGCGTTGCCGATGCCCTGCGCCACGCCGCCGTGCACCTGGCCTTCCAGGATCATCGGGTTGATCACCTTGCCACAGTCGTGAACGACGACATAGCGATGAATCTTGAGATTGAAGGTGTCCGGATCGACTTCGACGACCATGGCATGGGCACCAAAGGCTGTAGCGCCCATCTCCGGGCCGTAGTAAGCGGTCGCCTCCAAGCCGGGTTCCGTTCCGGGACGTACCGCGCCGCGTAGGGGGTTGGCCTCCACGGCGAGTTCGGCAAGGCTGACGCGCCGGTCGGGTGCACCACGCACCTGCGCGAAGCTATCGACCAGCTCGATATCCTCCTCCCGCGCCTCCAGATGCTCTGCCGCGTGGTGAAGGGCCTTCTCGCGCACCATCTGCGCAGCGGCGTGGATCGCCGAGCCGGCCACGACCGCACCGCGACTGGCGAAGGTACCGATGCCCCAGTTGAACTGCGCGGTGTCGCCAGTGGTTACCTTGATCTTATCCACCGGCACGCCCAGTGCTTCGGCGACGATCTGGGCGAAGCTGGTGAAGTGTCCCTGGCCCTGCGTGCCCACACCCGTCGCCACTGTCACCTTGCCGGTGGACTCGACCTGCACGCGAGCGCCCTCATACGGCCCAATTCCGGTGCCCTCCACGTACATTACCAGGCCGATACCGACGTGTTTCCCCTCGGCGCGCAGGCGCGGCTGCTCCTGCTGCCGGAACTCCTCCCAGCCGATCATGTTCATCGCTTTATCGAGCACCGGCTCATAGTTTCCGCTGTCATAGGTCAGGTGAGTGAAGTCCTGGTAGATGATCTCGTTGGGCCAGGGGAACTGGTCAGGCTGAATAAAGTTTCGCCGGCGGATTTCCAGCCGGTCCATGCCAAGCTCTTTCGCGGCCAGGTCGAGCAGGCGTTCCATGACGAACACGCCGTGCTGCCGGCCCGCCCCGCGATAGGGCGTGACGACGGTCTTGTTGGTGAAAACCGCCTTGAACTCGGTGTAGTAATCGGGCACCACGTAGGGACCCAGGAGCGTGCACTGGGTGTTGAGAGGCACAGTCAAGCCGTAGGGGTCATAGGCCCCTGTATCATGGAGGAAGACGTCCTTCACACCGAGAATCTTCCCGTCTTTCGTGAGGGCCATCTCCGAATCGTGCACCTGCGAGCGCTCGTGTGTCGTGGCGTAGAAATGCTCGCGGCGATCCTCAATCCACTTCACGGGACGCTGCAACTGCACCGCTGCCCAGGGCACGATCGTCTCCTCCGGGTAGAACATCATCACCTTCGGTCCAAAGCCGCCCCCGATGAAGGGCGCAATCACGCGCACCTGTCGCTCCGAGAGATCGAACATACTCGCCAGGCCGTTGCGAATGGGAATAGGCGCCTGCGTCGTGTCCCAGACGACGAGTTCCTGGGCGAGCGGGTTGTACTGCGCAACGACGCCACGCGTCTCGATGGGCGAAGACGCCCCCCGGTCGTAGTACATGCGTCGCGAGATGATGACGTCGGCCTGAGCGCGCGCTGCGTCGTAGTTCCCCTTGCGTTGGATGACGTGCGCTGCGATGTTCGACCCGACGTCTTCGTGCACCAGAGCCGAGTCTTCGGACAGAGCCGCTTCCAGGTCCATTACCGGGTCGAGCGGCTCGTAGTCCACCACGATGGTCTCGACGGCGTCCTCTGCGAGGTAGCGGCTTTCCGCGACGACCATCACGACCGGCTCGCCGACGTAGCGGACTTTGCCTTTTGCGAGCTGGCCGGCAGTGCGCTGGTTGAACACCACGTGCTCCGCCGGCGGTGGGGGCACGAGCAACGGCGAGGGTTGCCAGAAATCCCCCAAATCCTCCGCCGTGTAGACCGCGACCACACCGGGCATCGCCTTGGCCGCTTCCAGGTCGATGCCCTTGATCTTTGCGTGGGCGTAGTCACTGCGCTTGAACGCCGCGTGGAGCATGCCAGGCAGATCGACGTCGTCCACAAACTGAGCGCGCCCGGTCAGCAATTGCGGATCTTCGTTGCGCCGGATAGGTTGGCCGAAGTACTGGGTGGTCATTGGGCACCTCCATTATGGTGGTGGGTCTCGCGCAGCTTCTGTGCTGCCAGCCCGGCTGCTTTGACGATGTTTTGATAGCCGGTGCAGCGGCAGAGGTTGCCAGAAATGGCCTCGCGTATTTCCTGTTCCGTGGGATCGGGATTCTCTTCCAGAAACGGCGCCAATGTCATCAGGAAGCCGGGTGTGCAGAAGCCACATTGCAAGCCGTGGGCTTCCCAGAATGCCTGCTGAATCGGGTGTAGCTCGTCGGTCCCCGCCGGCGCCAGCCCCTCCACAGTGCGAATCTCGTGGCCGTTGGCCTGCACTGCAAACATCAGGCACGAGCGGACCGGCTGCCCATCGAACAGAATGGTACACGCGCCGCACACGCCGTGCTCGCAGCCGACATGTGTGCCGGTGAGGCCAATCTCGTGGCGCAGGAAATCGCTCATCAACAGACGAGGCTCCACCGCGCGCTCGTATCGTGTGCCATTTACGGTGACATTCACAGCATATAGATTGCTCACTTCAACCTCCTTACTTGTCCGCTCGCTACCCAAGCACGTCATCCACGGAGAACTGCTCGTCTGGGAATGCCTGGGGGGAAAGCTGATCCCCACGCCATGCGTGCCGGATTTCCCCATACCCTTTCGGGGAAGGCTCTCGATAGATCTCGATTGTCTCGTCAGCCAGGTCGATCAGCCAGACTTCCAGAACGCCGGCCCGCGCATATGCCGGCACCTCCACTGTACGATCCGATCCCGCTGACGTCTCAGCCACCTCCACGACCAGCAGGACGTCCTCCGGCTCCGGATGGGCCTCGGCGTAGAAATCCGCGCGAGGCCGAAGCAAGACCAGGTCTGGCTCCGGTTCTGAAAACTCGCTCAGACGGATAGGGTTTTGAACACTGACGACAGCATTCCCTTCCATACGCCTCGTAAAAAGCCCGTTAAGCCGGTTCACACATGCAGCATGGCGACTGCCAATCGGACTCATTTCTACTATCTCACCCTCAATGAGCTCCACCCGGTCATCCTCCGAAAAGATGCCGGCCTCGGCCATCTGGTAGTACTCATCTACCGTAAAAAGCCGTCTCTCGACTTGAACAACCATCATCTACCTCCAGCCATCTAGCTATCGGCCTGGGCGTGGTTTATCTGTCGTTAAGAAGCGCCACCCGCGCTCAGTTGCCCGCTGTCATCAGCACCTGCTCAGCCACTTCCGGCAGCTCAATGGGCGCAAATAGTGACGCCAGGTAGAGATAGCCGTCAGGCTCTGACTTGTCCTCATCAATAACGCGGAGCATGTTATGCGCCTGCGCCTCTGTATCTGGTAGCGTGCGGTATACCTTGCCCAGGATCAGGCTTGCCGGATTGTTGTCATTGTTGATGCAGATCACAAAATCGCTCATCTCATCACCCTCTTGATTTTGAAATCCTTACGACCGATGCCGTGCGCTTCAAACCAGTGTATCTCGGCTTCGCAAATGGTATCATCTGTAAGTTGCACAGTTGCTATGCCCTTCATCTTCCGCCAGCGCCCCTTGCCGTAAGTGCGTTCCAGATAGCGCCGGATGTACACGCCCCGGCCCGCTGCGATTGTCTCAATGTCTCGAATCTCGCTGAGGAGCTCAAATCCTGTCATCATCCATCACCACTCATGTCTACGGGCCCGTGCCGGGTGTGTTCAGTTCTCGGTCTCCTCAAATCCGAGGTTGGCCAATTCCTTCTCTGGCGTTATGCACCGTTTGCTTCTGACGCGCTGGCCTAGCCACACAGCCCTTCACCATCTAGCTTCTACCGCCGGCCCGCCCAAACGCCTCTTCCAGCGCCTGCCGCGCCAGCACCTTCGCCAGATGCCGGCGAAACTCGGCTGAGGCGTGGACATCGCTGCTGGGGTCAATGTCGGTGCTCGCAGCGGTTTCGGCGGCCGCGCGAAGGACCTGCGGAGTGGGCGACTCCCCCGCGAGCACGTCGGCTGCCTGGTGAGCCGGCGCCGGCCCTTCTCCGACGCCGAAAAACACCAGGCGCGCCGCCTGACATCGCTCATTGCCGTCCAGGGTGACAACAGCAGTCACGCCCACCAGAGCGTAGTCGCCGGGCCGGCGGGACATTTCGCGAAAGGCCCATCCGCTGCGGGGCGGCATGGCCGGCAGGGCCACCTCGACCAGCATCTCTTCCGGCTCAAGGGCGGTGTAGAACAGCCCCAGGAAGAACTCGTCGGCAGAGACCCAGCGCTCGCCGGCCTGGCTTTGCAGCCGCAAGCGGGCGTTCAGCGCCGTGGTCACTGCCGGCAGCTCGGAGGCCGGATCGTTGTGGGCGATGTTGCCCCCGAAGGTGCCCCGGTTGCGAATCTGCGGATGGGCGATGTGGGGGATCGTCTCATGGATCAGCGGCGCTCGCTCGGCCACCAGCGGGTCGCGCTCCACCTGAGATTGGCGGGTCATGGCCCCGATGCGCACTCCACCGTCGTCATCGGGGCGGATGTAGAAGAGCTCCGACACGGGGTTCAGGTCCACGAGAACCGCCGGCTGGGCCAGGCGAAAGTTCATGGTCGGAATCAGGCTCTGCCCGCCGGCCAGCACCTTGGCATCGTACCCGTGCTCGGCCAGATGGGTCAGCGCTTCTTCGACGGTGGTCGGGGCGTAGTATTGAAATGGGGGTGGTTTCATTGGACTCTCCTCGCAGATTATTCATGTGACAGATGGCCGGCACTCTTAGTGAACCGCAACATATTCGGCAAAGGAATCAATACATTGCGAGGTTGCTACCCCAATGAACTACGCGGGTGTGGCAACGATGGCCGTCTCACTGGGATGCAACCACAGGTAGTCTCGGACTTCCAAATTCATCCGATCGAGTTCAGCCAGATAGCCACTTACCGACAGCCTATAGTTCGCCGGGTTATCTTCGACTTGCCGCAGGTGGGCTATCTGTCGCTGAAAGTATCTAATCCGTTCCAGAGTGACCTGGAGTTCTCGATCATTCCTTATCATCTTTGATCACCTCAACAATTCCTCGCTTCGTGCCATCTCGCTTCAGTTGCCAGTATTCTGTTGCTGCCTTTTCTCCATCGAGAGCAGCCAGGCATCGTATCCAGAACACGCTGGCTCCCTCATAGTTTTGGGCGGCCACATGATCAAAAATGAGGGCCGTTTCACCAGACAATCGGCCAGCATCGAAGGTGTCCTCCATCAGGAGAAAGATGTCAACATCACCCGGGTCAGGCTTGGCGGTGACAAATGAGCCAAAGATAATGAAGCGCGCCAAGTTACCCGTCTTGACTGCCAGGTTATAGATGTGTTCTAGCCGCCGGCCCACAATGCGTCGCTGAGGTGTGTCCATGCCAAAATGCTCAATTACCTCACCCAGGCTTGCTTGATAGATACCGGGCGGCAAATCGCCATTGCCGTCGAAATCTGGCCAGTCTGGCATCGTGGGTCTCCCTCCTGCCCTGACAGTATTGTAGCACAACCTTCAACGATAGTCACTTTCATGGAGAGGTCAACATTGTGATCGGGGGGTAACGGAAGGACATAACATCGTTCGTTGCACTGTTCAAATGGCTCCCAGGTTCAAACGACCCCGGCGTTTTGCAATTGCTCAATGTCATCTACTCGGTAACCCAATTCAGCCAGAATCTCCTCCGTGTGCTCGCCGAGCATCGGGGCCGGCCTGCGGTAGGTGACTGGCGTTCCGCTGAGATTCATCGGGTTGCCCAGGGAGCGGACCAGGCCGGCGGTGGGATGTTCCAGCTCGACGATCATGCCACGGGCGAGCAGGTGCTCATCCTGCAGCGTCTCTTCTGGTGTGTTGATGGGGCCGGCTGGGATGCGCGCCTCCTCCAGCATGGCGAGCCACTCACCTGTGGGTCGTTGGCGGAAGCGCTCTGCCAGCAACGACACGAGTTCCGCACGATGGACCAATCGATCCGCGTTGGCTGCAAACCTGGGATCGTCGCCCAACTCGGGCCATTCGAGAAGTTCGACCAGGCGGGCCCACAGCCTCTCGTTGCCGGCGGCGACAATGATCCAGCCGTCGGC
>JBHHTZ010000139.1:0-8189 GCA_046753605.1 Anaerolineae bacterium | reverse complement strand
AAACTCCCCAGTCCCCCCCCGGGGTGGGGGGGGGGGGGGGGCCCAGACCCGCCCACCCTGGAACCCCCGGAGAGTGACGATTGGGAAGTTTGAAAGGGCGCTGGTTACAGGCTGTGGGTTGCAGGCTGCAAGCCGGTCTTGAAACCTTCAGCCTCCAACCTATAACCTGCAACAGTAGTACAAGAAAGGAGCAGCACGATGGATTATCCACATGTGACCGAGAGCTTCGCTGCCATCAAGGTGATCGGCATCGGCGGCGGCGGCTCAAACGCCGTCAATCGCATGATCGCGGAAGGGTTGAGCGGCGTCGAGTTTATCGCTGTCAACACGGATGCTCAGGCTCTGCTGCTTTCCGAGGCTGAGACGCGCATCCGTATTGGCGACAAGCTGACCAAAGGTCTCGGGGCCGGCGGTCGATCAGAAGTTGGCGAGAAAGCAGCCGAGGAAAGCCGAGAAGACCTGGCTCAGGCCCTGCGGGGTACGGATATGGTCTTCATCACGTGCGGCCTGGGCGGTGGCACGGGCACGGGCGCAGCGCCCATCGTGGCGGAGATTGCACGGAAGGCCGATGCGCTGACCATCGGCGTGGTGACGAAGCCCTTCCGGTTTGAGGGCCGGCCACGCAGCGAAGTGGCGGACGCCGGTTTGGAGAAGCTCAAGGAGTACGTCGATACCCTCATCGTCATCCCCAATGACAAGCTACTCCAGTTGGGCGACAAGCGCATGACCTTCGAGGCTGCCTTCCGCGCCGCAGACGAGGTGTTGCACCAGGGCATCCAGGGCATCTCGGAGCTGATCACCGTTCCTGGTTTGATCAACCTGGATTTCGCCGACGTGCGTACGATCATGTCGGACGGCGGTGCGGCGCTCATGGCGGTGGGTAAAGGCCAGGGCGAGACGCGGGCACTGGACGCGGCCCAGCAGGCCATTGCCAGTCCATTGCTGGATGTGACGATCAACGGAGCCCAGGGGGTTCTGTTCAACGTCACCGGCGGCAGTGATCTCACGCTCATGGAAGTCAACGACGCGGCGGAAGTCATCGCCGGGATGGTGGATCCCAATGCCAACATCATCTTCGGCGCCGTCATCGACGAGACGTTGCAGGACGAGATCCGCATTACGGTCATCGCTACCGGGTTCGATGCCGAGGCCAAGGTACTGCCGCTGCCGGAGAACGTGCGCCCATTCCCCACGCCGCACTTCGGCCAGGACGACCTGGACGTGCCAACGTTCCTGCGGAATCGCCGGCAGGCGGCGGTGTAGGACAACCGAAGACGCAGCATAGAGAACCGAACCGGGAGCATGGAAGGTGGAGGATGGACTTCATCCTCCACCCCCCATCTCCGTCTCCGCCTTCACCTTCCATCTCCCATTCTGCACCACCCTGGCAGTTTTAAGGCAAATTTTAAGCTTCCGGCCTTGAATTCGACGCCATTTTGTGGTAAACTAATATGCGCGCTGACACCACATGTTGTGGTAATTACATAGACTCCACCACCATATCTTGTGGTGCCCTGCCCGGTTCATCACAACAGGTACCTGAGGTTGCCCGGGTACCTGTTTTTCCCCATGTAAGCAGCAGGAGGCTCCGAGAAATGAAGTGTCCATATTGCATCCAGGGCCACTCCAGGGTGGTTGATACACGTGATGTGGGGGACGGCGTTCGTCGCCGGCGCGAGTGCCTGGCCTGCAACCAGCGATACACCACGTATGAGCGTGTAGCTTCTATCAATCTCATTGTTGTCAAACGGGATGGCCGGCGCGAAGATTTCGACCGAGACAAGCTTCTGTCGGGGTTGCGCACGGCCTGCCACAAACGGCCCATTCCAACTGACACGCTGGAACGCACGGCGAGCGAAATCGAAGCGAAACTGTACCGACTGGGCAAGACTGAGATTCCCTGTGAAGTGATCGGTGAACTTGTCATGGAACGCTTGCGCGAATTGGACGATGTCGCCTATGTGCGGTTCGCATCGGTCTACCGCCACTTCCACGACGTTGATACGCTGGCAGCGGAGATTGAGGCATTGAAGCAGCGCAAGCAACGAGAGGAAGAGATGAAGCGGCAAATGAGGTTGGCGCTGTAGGACCGGCATCTTGTGAAAGGTGAAACCCCGGCTGGTAGTAACCGCTTAGTGGTTGATGTCCCGATTCGTAGTAACCGCTTATGACCTTGAGAAAATAATCAGGTAACTCACGGGGCTTCTCAGCCGACGACCGCACGGGCATGAAGTGCCCGTGCTACGCAGCAGCGCCCGATGAATCGGGCTGAGGCCCCCTTTCAGGCGGAAAAGCCCCATTGACGGGGCTCAGTACCTTGATTGTTTTCTCAATCCTCATCAGCGGTTGACGTCCCCGGTGCCATAGGAGACCCCACGGTAATGTTGGACAATCTTGCAACGGATGGTAGTAGTGATCAACGCCGGCAACTTCGCCTGACCGACAATGCCCTTGCTGTTCTGGAGAGACGATACCTGCGCAAGGGCGCGGATGGCAGACCCATTGAAACCGTCGGAGAGATGTTCCACCGCGTGGCAAGCACCGTCGCCACGGTGGACATCGATTATGGGCAGGATGCTGAGCGAGCGGGCCAGGACTTCTATGATCTGCTAACCACCTTCCGGTTCTTTCCCAACTCGCCCACCTTCACCGGCGCCGGCACGCCCTTGGGCCAGCTCGCTGCCTGCTTCGTGCTGGCTATTGAGGACGACATGGGGCGCGACCCGGCCGGCATCTTCTCCACTCTCCGTGCGGCCGCCTTGATTCAGCAGACCGGTGGCGGCAATGGCTTCGCTTTCAGCCGGCTGCGCCCGTGCGGCGACATTGTCAAGACCAGCAACGGCACCGCCACCGGCCCCATCGGCTTCCTGCGGGTGTACGACAAAGCCTTCGGAGAGGTGGCGCAGGGCGGAACGCGCCGTGGGGCGAATATGGCTGTGTTGCGCGTCGATCACCCCGACATCCGCGATTTCATTCGCTGCAAGGCGGACGAGGGTGATATCACCAACTTCAACATCTCTGTCGGCATCACCGACGATTTCATGCGTGCCGTCCAGGAGGATGAGGATTTCGACCTGGTGAACCCCCGCGATGGCTCTGTGTGGGAGACCGTGCGCGCCCGTGACCTCTTCGACGACATGGTCCGCCATGCCCATCACAACGGCGAGCCGGGTGTTCTCTTCTTGGACGCGGCGAATCGGGACAACCCGGTGCCGCATCTCTACGAGTTGGAAGCAACTAATCCGTGCGGTGAACAGTTCCTTGGTCCCTACGAGAACTGCTGCCTCGGATCCATTAACCTGGCTCAGCATGTGACCGAGCAGGGTAGCATCGATTGGGAGAAACTGCGCGATAGCGTCGAGCGAGCGACGCACTTTCTGGACAATGTCGTGAGCGCCAACAAATACGTGCCGGCGGTCCCTGAGCTGAAAAAGGCGGCCTACAATGCCCGGCGCATCGGCCTGGGCATCATGGGGTTGGCGGACCTGATGTACCACCAGGGGGTTCGGTACGGCAGCGCCGACGGCGAGGAACTGGCGGCCCAGGTCATGGAGTTCGTGCGGTTCCATTGCATGAAGACCTCCATTGATCTGGCGCGCCGGCGCGGCCCGTTCCCCGCCATCAAGGGCAGCATCTACGATCCAGAGAATCTGAAGTGGAAGCCGCCGACGCTGCTCACGCCCTACCGGCGGGACTTTGGCCGGCCCCCGCTGGACTGGAACGAGATTGTCCAGGGCATCCGGCGCTACGGCATCCGCAACGCGGCTCAGACGACCGTCGCGCCGACCGGAACGATTGCCACCGTGGCCGGCTGTGAGGGGTATGGCTGCGAGCCAGTGTTCGCCCTGGCGTACATTCGCCACGTTCAGGACGGCGAGGACGAACTCGACTTGCAGTACACCAGCCCGCTGTTCCGGCAGGCGCTGATCGAGGCCGGCATCGACGAAGAGACGCGGCAGGTCATCTACGATGAAGTCATGCGCACCGGCACGTGCCAACACATTGAAGCCGTTCCCGAGCACGTCCGGCGCACCTTCGTCGTGGCCAACGACATCACGCCGGAGGAACATGTGCGCATGCAGGCGGCGATCCAGCGTTTCGTTGACAACAGTATTAGCAAGACCAACAACTTCCCCGAGCACGCCACGCCGGATGACGTAGCCAGGGCCTACATGCTGGCCTGGGAACTCGGCTGCAAGGGGCTAACCGTGTACGTGACCGGCACGCGGGAAAAGGTGGTCTTGGAGACGAAAGGGACTCTGGACGCCAAGGAGAGGGCAGACGCAGTCGCGCAACTGATCAAAGAAATGAATGGGCACCTCATCAAGAAACCACGACCCCGCAAGCTGCGCGGCTACACCTACAAGCAGGCCACCCCCCTGGGGACCGCCTACGTGAATGTGACCGAGGACGAGGACGGGCGACCCTTCGAGGTGTTCCTCAACGTGGGGAAGGGCGGCAGCGACACCTCCGCGGCCGCCGAAGCCATTGGCCGGCTAATCTCGCTGGTACTGCGTCTGCCATCCCCACGATCGCCAGAGGAGCGCCTGAGCGAGGTCATCGCCGAGTTGTCTGATATCGGCGGTGGGCGCACGCTGGGCTTTGGCGCCCACCGCGTGGCGTCCCTGCCGGACGGCGTGGCTCAGGCTTTGGCGGAGCACCTGGGTCGGCCGGCAGTGCCGGCTCCGCCGCTGTCTTCGGACCCCGGGGGGAATGGCGCGCCAAACCCGTCGGCTATGCACGGGACAGGCTTCACCGACGACTACTGCCCGGAGTGCGGGCAGGCGACGCTTGTCCGAGAGGAGGGCTGTCGAAAGTGCTACTCGTGCGGTTTCAGCGAATGCTGACCTAAAGATATCCCCTATCAGCGCAAGTGGTCGCTTGACCACATCGCGCGCACCTCCGACGACAATGGGCGGGACTGGGCAGGTTCCGCCCATTGTCACTTTCTCCACGGGACATTGCCTTGATTCCCCAATTGTGCTAGAATCGACGCTACGTCACGCCAGGCACGGTAAGAGATTAGAGATTGGATATTGGGTATTGGGTATTGGGTATTGGGTATTGGATATTGGGTATTGGGGACTGGTTCGCAAACAGAGGAGCCCGGTAATATCCAATATCCAGTATCCAATATCCAATATCTGCTCTCCTGGTCACAGCATCGAGGACGAGGTGAAGTAAATGTACCGAACTCGTGAAGAGATTGAGGAGTTTGAGCGGGCGTGGCTTGCGCCCTATGCCGAAAAAGCCGCTGATAGTCGGGGACGGGATTATCCGAGCGAGGAGCATCCCTATCGGACGGCTTTCCAGAAAGACCGCGACCGCATTATCTACACCACGGCGTTTCGCCGGCTGCAATACAAAACCCAGGTCTTCGTCAACTACGAAGGTGACTACTACCGCACGCGGCTCACCCACACCAACGAAGCAGCCCAGATTGCGCGCACGGTCGCTCGCGCGCTGCGCGTCAACGAAGACCTGGCCGAGGCCATCACCCTGGCCCACGATCTCGGGCACTCACCGTTCGGACACTCCGGCGAGATCACGCTGGATCGACTGATGCTTGAACGCATGGATCTGGATCCGGCGGACCCGGCCAACCGGGGGCAGGGTTTCAACCACACGGTGCAAACCCTGCGAACTGTAGAAGAGCTGGAGAAACGCTGGACAGGGTTCCACGGACTAAACCTGACATGGGAGACGCGCGAGGGGATTGCAAAACACGCCACCGAATACGACGAGGTCGGACCCGAGTGGCGAGACCGCTTTGAGCCTGACAAGCGGAGTTCCATCGAGGCCCAAATCGTCAACTACGCCGACGAGCTCAGCTACAGCGCCCACGACCTGGACGATGGCTTGCGATCGGGGATGCTCGACCCGGACATGCCGGCCCTCCAGCCAGTCACCCTGTGGCGGGAAGTAATCACAGCGGTCAACGAGCCGTACTCCGAACTCACCCGGCACCGGCTGGTCCGCGAACTCGTCAATCGCCTGATCACCGATCTGGTGGAGACCAGCGCGACGCGTATCGCCGCCGTAGCACCGGCCAGCCCGGAGGATGTGCGTAGCCACCCCGAGAACCTGGTCAGCCTGTCATCGGCCATGGACGCAAAAGTGCGCGAACTCAAAGACTTTCTCTTCACCAACCTCTACCACCATCCTCGCGTGATCCGCATGTTCCGCAAGGCAGAGCGCACCGTCACAGCGCTTTTCGAGGCATTTGAAGAGGACTATCGCCAACTGCCGCCCAAGACGCGTGACCGGCTTCTGGAAGCGGACTCCGATGCCCGGGTCGGTGGCCCGCTGTCACTGTCGGCCTATCGCGTCATCGCTGACTACATTGCCGGCATGACAGACCGATTTGCCTTGCAGGAATACAAACGCCTGTTTGACCCATACGAGCGAGCATAATCATCATGGACTTCTTTCAAGCCATCATCCTTGGTATCGTCCAGGGGGCAACCGAGTTTCTTCCGGTCAGTAGTTCTGGCCATCTCGTATTGCTGCCCTGGCTATTGAACTGGCCGGCATCTGGCCTGGTGTTTGACGCCATGGTGCATTGGGGCACCCTCGTGGCAGTGGTTCTCTACTTCCGCGACGATCTGTTGGCCCTGGTGCTGGCCTGGCTGGCCAGTGTCCGCGAGCGGAGCCTGGGGGCGGACCCACAGCGCCGGCTGGCGTGGCTCATCCTGATCGGCAGCATTCCGGCTGGCCTGGCCGGCTTCCTCTTCCAGGATTTCTTCGAGAGCCTGTTCGGTCGCCCGAGCTGGGCGGCCGCCTTCCTGCTGATCACCGGCCTGCTGTTGGTCGCCAGTGAGCAGTGGCGCCGCCGTCATCTGGGTAGGGGCGAGGCAAGCGGGACGACGTCTTTGCCTGGATCGAAAGGTTCCAACCCGCTTGCCTCGTCCCTGTCGGCGTGGAACCTCACGGTAACTGGCGCGCTGTTCATCGGCTTGGCCCAGGCCCTGGCCATCGCGCCCGGCATCTCCCGCTCGGGTGCGACGATTGCAGCCGGCCTGCTCGTTGGTCTGAGTCGGCGAGAGTCCGCTCGATTTTCATTCCTGTTGGCCACGCCGGTCATTTTCGGGGCTGGCGCTCTCAAGCTGCTGGACCTGCTGGGGAGTGGCGCAGCGTCAACACAGACACCGACGCTAGTGCTTGGGTTTATCGTGGCCGGCGCTACCGGATACCTGGCGATTCGCTTTCTCATGGACTACCTGCAACAACACTCGCTATACATCTTCGCTGCCTATTGCTGGATAGTGGGACTATGCGGGCTGATTGTCTATGGGCTGAGATAGTGAGAGAAGGACTCAGGGGAACTGAGGGGAACTCGGAGGAACTGAGGTTTGCCCGAGTTCCCCTCAGTTCCTCTTGTAGTCGAGATATGCGCAATCCACTCTGGCTGTTCTGTAGCTGTATTCTCCTCCTGGTGTCGGCCGGCTGCGCCGGCGCTACGCCCACACCGCCGGCTGAACCGATTGAGATTCGTCTGGCCACGATCCCGCACCTGGCCCAATTTGCCCAGGACCTGACCCAGGCTTTCTCACAGAAGTATCGCTACGTCACGTTTGAGCTGGCTGTGATGCCGGCTCAGGACGCGATTGATGCGGTTGCCGGGCGCGATGCGGATGTGGCGCTGGTGGCGCAGTCTATCGATCCGGGTCGCGATAACCTGAAATCGACGCAGATTGGCCGGCGGGCAGTGGTACTGGCCGTGAACGCGTCCAACCCGGTCGAAACGCTGACCTGGGAGCAGGTGCGGGACATCTTTTCCGGTCGGGTGTGGGACTGGGCATCTATTGATCCGCAGTGGGACACCCAGGAGATTCTGGTAGTGAGCCAGCAGGACGGGGCGGTTTCGCGGGTGTCGTTCGAGACGCAGGTAATGGAGGGCGCGCGAGTCACGCCCAGGGCTGTCGTGGCCACGGGTGACGATGTTGCCGGCAGGCTCATCGCCGGCGACCCAGCCGCCATCGGGTACCTGCTGGCCGGCGTGGCCGACGACGAGGTGAAGGTGCTGAGCATCGAAGGCACGACCCGAACCGCGTCGAGCACAGCTTCCGAGTCCTGGCCCATCACACGCCCGATCAACCTGGTGGTGCACGTTGATGCCAATGTGTACGTGTTGGACTTCGTTGATTTTAGCATAGCTACTCGGCCTGGCGATTGAAATCGCGGCAACC
>JBHHTZ010000138.1:0-8283 GCA_046753605.1 Anaerolineae bacterium | reverse complement strand
GTCTGCTGCAGCGGGTGCAACCGGGGGCCATCGGCCAGCCCTTCGATGGTGAGAATGTCCCGTCCCTGGCACTCGATGGGCAGGGTGAGGCAGGAGTACACTGGCTGGCCGTCGAGCAGCACAGTGCACGTGCCGCACTCGCCGACCTCGCAGCCGTGTTTGGTGCCGGTCAGGCCCAGGTCCTCGCGCAGCACTTCCAGCAGCGTCTTGTGAATCGGCACAAATACCTCGTGAACCTCGCTGTTCACCCGCAAGCGTAGCACTTGTTTCATGCTCTGTTCCTCCAACCAGACATTCGGCACTTCACCTGACCAGCACTCCGTTCCACGCCGGCCACTCCCGCGCGCCCAACAACTCCGAGATGCGCCGGCCCACCGCCGGCAGGCGCTCGCGCAGTAGGACCATCTTGATGTCATCCAGATGTCGGCCAAAGCCCGTCACAATCAGCGCGGCGACTACCTGTCCCTCCCGATTCACGATGGGCACGCCGATGGCCCGGACGCCGTCCAGATATTCCTCGTGCTCTTCTGCGACTCCCAGCGCGCGAACCCGCGCCAGTTCTTTCTGGTACTCGGCAAGAGCGACAATCGTCTGTGACGTGTACGCCCGTAGAGGTTTGGCAGCCAGCAGCCGGCCCAGGGTCTCGCCGTCCATGGCGGCGTGGAATATCTTGCCGAACACGCCGGCCGAGTGCGGCACGTGCGTACCGATGCTCGCCGAGATCTTCATGTCGAATTCCGGTTCGGCGCTGTCGAGGATGAGGACATCGTTGTCAGCGGTAAAAGAGCCGAGGATGACTGTTTCATCTACCTCGTCGGCCAAGTCGAGGATGAAGGGATGGGCCACGTCGCGGACGTTCACGCGCGGGCGCACCAGGTCGCCCAGGTGGAAGAGGACCGGCCCGAGGCGGTACTTCTTCGTCTCCTCATCCCGTTCGACAAACCCATGGTGAGCCAGCGTGTTCAGGATGTCGTAGACGGTGCTCTTGTTCAGGTCGAGGAGCCGGCTGAGTTCGGACACGCCGTAGGCTTCCTCGCCCGACTGATACACGTTCAAAATCTGGACGGCCCGGTCAACCGCCGGAACCAGGCCATTCTGTCGCTTGAGCACAGCACACCTCGTTTGTTCGGGCTTACGAACAGCGTTCGGTCAGGGGACAAAGCCATTATAACATGCTCGACCGGTGATGTCAACCGACCATACCTTGACATAGCCGGCGCCGCGCAATATACTGAAGTCACCTGACTCGCTGTGAGTTAGTCGAGCAGGCGTGTATGCTTCGGGCAACAGGGGGTTGCCCGGCATCCGTCTAGCGGGAGCGCCTGCACCGGCCGAGCACCGCCTCGGCTGCATCCACGATCTGCGTGGTGGTCTGCGCGACAAACACGTGCAGGATTCGTTGTGAGGGTTGCGGTGCCGGCGTGGGCGACAGCCGGCCATCCATCAGCACCGGCGGCAGCGACCGGGCGGCGCGCGAGGTGCTCAGCTCCAGCACGATATCCACCGGGCGCACGCCGGCCCTGCCAGCGATCTCAGCTTCCAACTCCAGCATTTCACGCCAGGGGATGTGGAGGTCCGGCGCGGTCGCTGCCTCCCAGACGCAGGCGTAGCTGTCCACGGCCCACAGCCGCTCCAAGATTGGGCGGATGGGGTCGAAGGCGTCCAGGAATCTGAGGGCTGCCGTGTTCGTCAGGTCGAAGAAGGTCAGGGGCAGCGCCCCGTCGATGGCTAGCATCTCGACAGCCTTGCGCAGCATGGCGTGGGGAACCAGGTTGCCGTGGCTCCAGTAGCGGTCGTAGAGCCGGCGTCGCGTCTCTTGCCAGGCCAGGGCGTCGCGCTCAACCTCTGGTCGCAGCGCCAGTGTGCCGGCGTACACCACCAGGCCCCCGGCCAGTCGCACGGCGTCGTACGCATCCCGCAGGTCGTCAAAGGAACGCAGCGGATAGTCGATGTTGTCCAGGTCCAACGTGCCGCTAAGGAGTTGGCCGCGCCCTTCGCCCAGGACCAGCGGTGGTACGGAACCCCATTCGATCTCCGGTACCAGCCGGCGCGCATCCATCCGGTTGATGAGTTCGGCCACCCGCTCCTCGTGATCGACCCCCAGCATTTCCACCATCAGGTGTTCGGCCAGGTGGGAGAAGGGGGGCTGGCCGGCGTCGTGCAGCAGCGCCGCCGCGTGCAACTCCAGATCGTCAGGTTGTGCCACCCTGGCCAGATGATAGACGCCCAGGCAGTGCTCCCAGCGCGATGTGCTGGCAACATCCGGCCAGAAGGCCGGCGGCAGGCTGGACAGGGAGACGTCGTGCAGGCGGTCGAACGCCGGCATCTGCACGAGCCGTTCAGCCCACGAATCGAGGAGGATCTGGCTGTAGAGAGAGTCTGTGATTCGCATGTTGACAGATCATGTGAACCCTTGCGAAGGCCTGCCCCGGCCCAGGGGTTCGTGACCAGATTCTGGGTTGGACGTGCCCTCGCAAACAGAGAATCGCTCCATCAACAGGGCCATTCGTAACCTTCGCAAGGGCGGCTGAGTAGAGCACTACGCTTGCCGAAGAGACGTCCAAAGTTGTCGGACGCCGAGCCGCTGACCATACATCAGCATCCCGACTCGAAAGATCTTGGCCGCAGCCCACGTGCCGATAACGATGCTGACGATCAGCAGAATAATACTGCCGGCGATCTCCAGGCCGGCCACCTCACCCACGGCCAGGCGCTGCATCATCATGATCGGCGTGGTCAGCGGGAAGAAGGTGAGAGCACGGATGGCCGGGGAGTCGGGGTTCGCAAACAGCAAGCTGGCCAGCATGAAGGGAATGGCGCTGATGAATGACACGATTCCGGCCAGTTGTTGGCCCTCGCGCAGTGTGGTGGAAGCAGCGCCGGCGGCCGCCATGAACGCCGCAAACAGCAGGTACCCCAGCAGAAAATAGACGACGGACAGCACAGCAACGGACAGCCCGATCCGAAAACCGGACAGCACGGCGAAACTGGCCGCCGCGAAGCTGCCCACGGCCCAAACGGCGCCAAACCAGATCATGACCTGCACCAGGCCCAGGATGCCAAGTCCCAGGATCTTGCCGGCCATAAGCTGAATGGGCGACACCGACGACAAAAGCACCTCGACCACGCGGTTCTCTTTCTCCTCGGCCACGCTCTGGAGCAGGAAGCCCGAGGAGGTGAAAATCGAGATGACCAGCAGGACCGAGAAGGCGTAGGGTATCACAAAGTCCAGCGGGTTCAACTCCCGTCCCTCGCCGCCGGCCACATTGACGGTGGACAGATCGAGCGGCTCGCGTAGCCGTGCTCGCAGCGCTGGATCATCGACATCCTCCAGCAGGTTCTCTACCAGGAAATCGTGGGTGCGTTGGCGGTCCACCTCGTCAAATCCGAGGACGCCTTTCCCCCGAACGTAGCGCATCACCTTCCCGGTCGCCAGGTAATCCTTGTTGAGGATGATGAAGCTGGTGATTTCGTCTCGATCCAGGGCGGCGCGGGCGTTCTGCTCGCTATCAAAGGCGCGAAACTCTTCGCCGGCAGCCTGCTCCCCCTGCCTGATCCAGCCGGACCGATCCACATACCCGATGGGCCGGCTGATATTCGCCTCGACCTGGGACGCAACCGTGCCGGCAATGCGTCCGCCGAAGTACACCGTCACCAGGATGCCCACCAGGCCCAACGCCGGCACCGCCATCGTCATGATGATGTAGCTGGGCCGCCGCAGGTTTACAAAAAGCTCGTGGCGAGTTACGGTCAAAATCTTGCGCATGTTATGTTGCTTCCACCAGGCCTGCCTTGCGTGCCAATCGCTGATTCCGACGCTGGGTACTGGATATTGGGTATTAGAGGTTTGGAGCAGGCGAACTCAGTACCCAATATCTAATACCCAATATCTAGTAACCAACATCAGGTTTGTTGCCAACCACCTCAATGAAAATCTCGTTCAACGCCGGCGTGGCCACCTCGAACTCCCGCACCTCCACGCCGGCATGGATCAACCGCTTCAGGATGTCTTGGGGCGTTGTGTTATCTTCCAGAAACAACTCGTAGTGCCGGCCATGGTTCACGACGCGCTTCACACCGGCTATGCCGTCCAGGTGGCCAGCGGTCCGAAGGATAACCGCATTGTTCGCAAACCTGGTCTTGATCTCGTCGATCTGGCCGTACAGGACCGGCCGACCATGGTCGATGAGCAAGATTCGGTCGCACAAGCGCTCCACCTGGTTCATCATGTGCGTGCTGAGAACCACCGTCTTGCCCTGAGCCGGCAAATCCGCGACCATTTCCTGGATCAGCTCCATATTGACCGGATCGAGACCCTGAAAAGGTTCATCCAGCACCACCAGGTCAGGATTGTGCAGAATCGTTACCACAAACTGGAGTTTCTGCTGCATGCCTTTGCTGAGCGCGCTGACTTTATGGTTGCGGCTGTCCCATAGATCAACTCTCTTTAGCAAGGCTTCGGCCCGCCGCCTGGTCTCGTCGCGGTCCACATCCTTCAACGCGGCCAGATAGACCAGCGTATCCAGCACCTTCAGGCCCTTGTAAAGCCCACGCTCTTCCGGCAGATAGCCGATTCGGTTCTTGGTCGCATCCGACGGCGCTTCGCCGAGAATCTGGATGTGGCCGGCGTCGGGCTTAATGATGTCCATCAGCATCCGGATCGTCGTGGTCTTGCCGGCGCCGTTGGGGCCGAGCAAACCGAAGATCTCGCCCGATTGGACACTGAATGACAGCTTCCTGACGGCGTCGAAGCTGCCGTAGCGTTTGGAAACGTCGCTTACGTCAATGGCGCGCATGCCGTGGGTCCTCAAACCCGATTCAGAGGCTGATTAACTTGCTATGTGGAGAGAACTCGAGCTGAGTTAATGATAAGGATTTTCCCGCTCTGGTCAAAAACAAGCGGAAGCCCCGGGCCGGCTCCGTCCGACTGAGGTCGCAGGGGAGATTCGCCCTGCACCGGAACTGGCCCAGGGCATGAATCTGGGCACAACTTTGGCGTGCACTGAATACCAGTGCACGCCATTTCTATGTAGTTCAGCACATCTCCCGCCGACCAGGCCCGCTGTGCGGGCACAGATGTGCATCCCTACACGCAAATCGCCTGGCGGATTGCTCCGCCAGTCAGTACCTTGAACTAAGCACTGCAAACATGGCCCAACATGTCGGCGATGCTCGCGGGTTCCTCAGGCCTGGACCGTGTGGTAACTGCGAGGTTGCTGCCGGAGGGTGGCCGGCCATCCAGCAGGGAGCCTGGAACACCCTGTCCGCCGCTCATGCTGGAAAGCTGGCGCACAATCGCGGTCATCTGCTGACTGCCGCGCTGAATCGACTCGACCGCCTCGTCCAGCAGTTCCGGGCTGGGCACATCCTGCTCGTGCAGCAGTTCGGCGTATCCCAGAACGACCGTCAGCGGCTGGCTCAACTCGCACGCCGTCGCGCAGGCCACTTCCACCAGTGTGGTCTGCTTCTCCT
Organism: Anaerolineae bacterium; assembly: GCA_046753605.1. Classification (GTDB taxonomy): domain Bacteria; phylum Chloroflexota; class Anaerolineae; order Epilineales; family JAANWY01; genus JBHHTZ01. Next base: position 2,811 of record JBHHTZ010000138.1, on the reverse strand, counting down.
GGGCTACGCGTTCTGCATGGTAAACCTTCAAAGCCCCCGCCATACGATTGAAAGCGTCTGCCACGGTCTCTAATTCGTCGCCGGTTCTCAGGGCAATCCGCGCATCCAGGTCGCCCTTGCCAAAACGGGCCGCTCCCTTCTCCAGGACGGTTAGGGGCTGGAGCACCATTTTGCGCAGTCCCACCAAAAGGATGAGCACAAGCCCCATGGTCATGACCACAAATATGAAGACCTCGGACCGGGCAGAGGCGCTCGCCAGCAGTCTTGCGGGGTCCTGGAAGTACTCAACGAGCAATGCCCCTTTCGTCTGGCCATCTACCTGGATGGGGACGGCATATTGATTGGTCGTGCCGCCGGCGCCCGACATGCTGAAAGATGCCGCCGCGCCGTAGTCTGTTACTTCGTGCAACGTACGTTGCACATCCCCGGGCAGCACCGAGCCAAACATTGCTGAATCCGTGGCGGCCAACACGCGACCGCTCCTGTCTACCACCAACACGCCGCGTCCGTCCTGGCCAGCCTGATCGTGCAGGGTTGACAGCAGCGCCTGCATCCGAACCGGATCGTCCCAATAACCGCCCTGGGAGATGGCTACTGCCAGCGTCTCCCCAGTACCGCGTGCTTCCTCAATGACGAAATGCAGGTAGACATTGTACAACTGGCGCGCGTCGCCGATGGTGCGAGCAACGAGGAAAACCGTCATAACCACAAGAACAAAGCTAACGATCTTTCGGCGGAGGGTCCAATGTTTCATCAATATCTCCCCATATAAGATGCGATGGACGGGCAAAGCTGCACGCGTTGGCGTGCTACCAACGATGGTTTATCGTCAGTATTGTAGCCGAAAGTGCTTGCTGGCAGGGGAGAGAAAGATGAAGTTTCAGTAAAGAAGTTTTGAATCGGCTAGTCGGTCAAAGTGAAGAGCAGCCGGCCCTGCCAGGTTTGCCCGCCATCGGATGAAAACTTGAGGGTCCACTGCCCGGGCGTCTGCTTCACCCAGTCATCGATCTCCCACCACACGGTGTGGCGACTGAGGCATCTCGGATGCCGGCCGTAGTAGCCGAATGCATAGTTGGCGACACCCCACGACCGGCCGTCCGGCCGATAGCGCCGGGTGAGGATCGCTGTATCGCGCCGGACCCCTTCCCACACTGTGCTCTGCACCACATAGTTGTCCTGCGTGGTAAACAGATCGGTCACGCGAACCGGATGGGTGGCATACACCCACGGTGGGCCAACACTGCGCCCCAACACCATGTCGTAATGCCTGGGATCAATCGTGGCTGTGAAGCCCTCCAGGTAGCGGGTAGGCGCCGCCTCGCCGGCCAGTGTGAACTCGCCGGCAAGTTCCTGTCGATCTGTTCCGCTGGTGAACCGTACGGTAAATCGATACTCGCCGGCCGGCGCATCCAGGTCCGGTGCGCCGAGGAAGCGCAAGCTGCTTTCGCCCGGCGGGACGCTCACCTGGCGATGACCATCAAGATTGTCTTGTGTCTGCCCCTTCGGTCCCTGTGTCTGCCAGAAGACGGCCGCCGGCTGAGGAATGCCGGCGTCGTTTCGCAACCGAATCCACAGAGCCACAGCCTGGCAGGGCCGGAAAGTCGTCGGCCGGCTGCCGTCATAGCTGGTCATGTAGGCCTCTGCGATGGCTAGCGAGCCTGGGATCACGACCTGGCGTTCGACCAGCGGCAGATAGGCCACGTGACCTTCGAGCGACGGAGGAATCGTGGCGGTCGGGGTGAGCGCGACGGTGGGCGCGGCGGTCGCCGGCGAAGAACGCGCAACGGGGTATGCCGCTTCGCTGACGGCAGCGGTGTTCTGCGCCGGCAGCCCGTGTGCGCTCGACGAAGCCAGGCTGGCCCAGGTGAGGATCGCGAGCGTCATCAGCCAGCCGAGAAGAAGCCGATTGCCGGCCACGCCTGTCTCCCTGCTAGCGCCCGTCCAGACCCAGTTCGCCGGCAATGCCCTGCATGGCAGCCAGGACCCGCTGGATGTGATCGTTCAGATCGACCCCCAGCGCCTCAGTGCCGGCTTCGATTTCTGCGCGGTTCACGCCGGCAGCGAACCGTTTTTCGCCCCACTTCTTCTTCACGGCCGACACATCGACGTCGCGGATGTCCTTTGTCGGGCGGACGAGGGCGACGGCAACAATCAGCCCCGTGAGTTCATCGACAGCATAGAGCGCCTGCCGCAACCTGGTGTCGCGCAGGACCCCGGTCTCGTCGGCGTGGGACAGAATGGCGTCGATGATTTGGTCCGTCCAGCCACGCTCCCGCAGAATCGCGGCGCCTTTCAGCGGGTGATCTGGAATTGTCTGGTGCATCTCGTAGTCGAAGTCGTGAAGCAGTCCGACGATCCTCCACGTCTCCTCGTCCTCGCCGAAGTGGCGGGCATAAGCGGCCATGCCGGCCTCCACAGCCAGCATGTGCTTGACCAGGTTCTTGTTCCTTGTAAATTCGTTCACCAGCGCCCAGGCGTCGTCTCGCGTCTTTGGCATGTCTACCCCTTGTTCGTAGGTGGCTTCCGCTTGGCTTCGCACATCCAGGTCGTGAAACGTGAAGCAGGTGCGAAAAGATGTCCTCACGTTTCACGTTTCACGCTTCATGTGGTCAGTGCCCGGCCAAGCTAACCGGGCGTCAATTATACCCCAAGAACCCTCCTCGCGCCAGCATGCTCACTTCAGGCTCTGCACCGTCGCATCGATTGCCTGGGGGATGCGCCCGCCGGCAGCGATGTCAGCAGCAATGCGCGCAACATCGGCATCCAGCGGCTGCTCGTCGTCGTTCCACACGTAGGGCCGGCCCGCCGACG